>JAWKWE010000006.1:300000-426919 GCA_041397645.1 Hyphomicrobiaceae bacterium
TGATCTGATGTCAGCAGAAGAAATCGACCTTGTCGAGAACCATTTTATTCCCAGATGCCGGATGTTTTTGTTGGTGCTTGCGAACGCATCTGTTGACCGAGTGTTCGGTCAGTCCGCACATCCCTTTCATCACTCCGAAAACTTACAGCGCGGAGGAGACAGCGGAGTGACAGACTCTATTTTGAAGTTGCGAGCGTAGTCGCTCATGCAGCGCTTCACGCCAGGCCGCTGCGTTTCGATCGGAGCTAGAAGCAGCGACCCAGAGCACCAACTGACCGTTCATTCTGGCGCGATGTTTCAATCACCGAAGACCAGTCAAGAAACTTGAGCCCGCGTGCTGTCTTATCAATCTCGACTGTCGCGTCGCGAACAAAGCGGAGGTGGTCGCGCTCAATCCCTATCATCAGCCGGATGATCTTTGCCGCAGCGGCCGAGTGCGCGCTGACCGATGACAGCAGCCGATCCTCACCAGTGGAGCGTAGCGCCATCGTCAACTCGACAGGCGCGAGATCCAAGTCAATGAAAGAAGAGCGGGAGTTGACAGTGACATAGGGCCGAACAGCAAGAAACATCTCGCGTGAAACACCGTAGACCTGCTCAAGCTCGGCAATAGACTCAAACGGCGCGTTCTTTGGGCCAAACTTTAAGCCGGCACCGAGGTACTGGTCTCGTTCTGCCCCTCCCTCTGTTTTCTCATCATCGCTGTCCCGGAAATCTACGATTGCCGCAGCGAGGGAACTTGCTTGGGCGGGGGAGATGTTGAGTGATTGGAAAGCAAGAGCCAGCAGGCTCACGGGCGCAAAATTGAGATCAATGAGACCAGCTGTACTCACCATACGGATATCTACGACATCTGTGCCCACCCGGCATCGCGCCTCCCGACCATCCAGAGCGAGCCCTATTCTCCTCGCGGCCGGATGGCTCGGCTCCACCAAGTCATGAGCCAAAAAATCGGCAAACCCGTCGGCAAGAACGCGAACCTCTTCACGTGCGATCAAGTTTGTTGTTTCCTGGACCCGCGCACGCGATGAAATCATGAGTGCCGTAACAATGCTAGAGATCAACGCCAAGGCAACGATTACGACAGCGAGCACATAACCACCCTCCTTCGCCGTTATGGGTGGGGGATCATCGGGGCACGAGAGCCGACTTCTATAATGACGCGACATGACACGGGAATTTCCCTCCTCGAGATGTTGGTTGCGATGGCCATCCTTTCACTGGCCCTCGTAATTGCGGTTCCGCTGTTGCGCAGCCCGGACAACGATACGGCGGCGCTTCGCACAAAGGCGACATTAATAACAGCCCAACTTCGGTTTCTGCGTTCAACGACACAAAGAACCGGCCAGTCCGCCCGCATGACGCTTGATCTGGCAAAGCGGACCTTCGACTTCCAACAAAGAATACCCACCCTGGAGCTGCCCGACGGCGTGGCATTGAAGGTCATTACAGACGCGGGCATGTTGCAGAGTGCTCATAAGTTCCAAATCCTGTTTTTTCCGGACGGGAGCGCCACTGGCGTCACCGCTCAGCTTCGAACCAAGGGGCTTAGCTGTACGATCAGAGTGATATCGCTTACAGGCTCCGTGCTGTTCGATGGGTGCAAGTCATGACCCAACATGATGGAGAAAGTGGATTCTCTTTGGTAGAGGTCCTGGTTGGCTTTGTAATTTTATCGCTCGCCCTTGCCACACTCTTTAGAGCAGTCTCGATTTCCTTTGATGGTCTTCGCTTATCCCGTGAGCGAGAGCTGTTTGTAGCGCACGGCAGCTCACTCCTCGAGCTGGCACAGACGTCAGGTCTCTCGAATATGAAAACCTCGGGGATATACGCCAATGGCTCTGATTGGCGCCTCCGACTTGTGCCGATTGTTCTAGATCCAAATCAAGGCGCACCATCGTTCGGTTCTGTTTGGGTCATATTCGAGGTAAGATTTGCTGGAAAGACACAGCTCGAACTCAGAACCCTTCGCTATCGATGAAGATCACCTGCCGCCAACATCGATGGCCGCAAGATGCGGGCTTCTCTATTCTGGAGATGCTCGTAGCACTGTCGCTCCTCGCCATATTGGCGACCATGCTGTTTACGGGACTGCGCACTGGGCGGTTAGCCTTGGAGCGGGCTGGTTCGCCCGAAAGCGAACTCGAAGTGGCACTGACGCAAAGCCGTCTTCACGGGCTCCTATCTCAGATACACCCCGCCAAAACATCAAATGCCCCGGACGCCAACGACGTATTTGTCGGCGACGCGGGCGCTGTAAGGTTTGTGTCTTCATATACCGCTCAAAGTCAGATTTCTGGACTGTATGAATGCCGTCTGTTCTTGAGTTCGCCATCGAACCGGAACGGGCAACGTCGTCTAGTACTCACCCAGCGTCTACGCCGCCCAAACAATGCTTCCGCGCCCGTTCTACAAACGCAAACTACACTCTTGGAAGGCGTGGCTGGCATGCGAATTCGATATTTCGGGCAGCCCGACAGAATGCAAAGCGCCACATGGTTCTCATCTTGGCGAAAACCCGACCATCTCCCTCAGGCAATCGAAATCGCGCTGTCCTTCGAGCCTCAGTCTCGCCGATCCTGGCACACAATGATCGTACATCTTCGTCTCAGCGATTGAACTGCAGCTGCGTTCGCGCGGCAGGCTTGCACACCGAACGTCCGGTCAACACAGTTGACCGACTACTTGGTTGTGCGCGTGCTGCGCTCTGTTTGCGATCTGTGTTGCGACTCGATTGAGTGGCAGTGTTGCGCGCATACATAATCGACAACGAACGCGCTCTATGATTTATATGCCGACATCAGAGTAATTGCATGTCGCTAGCTTCAGGGAGCGTTAGCGGCAGAAATAAATTCCTCGATCATTATCTTTCACTGATGCGCATTCGCGCCGGCAGAACTTCGGTTCGGCAGGAATGCGTCGCCGCGTTTTGTCATCCGCGTTGGAGAATTTCATGCTTAGGTTGGGTCGCTTATTCAGCTGGGCCGTTTTGCTGACGTTGTTTGTCGCGCAGCCCTCGTATGCGCAAACCGTCAATGGGTGGAATGGTGGCTCGCAAACGGGATTGGCTTCCCCGAACCAGGGGTGTCAGGCCATCGTCGATGCGTCAGCAGCCAATGATTGGGTTGAAAAAGTGTACCCTGCCCCGCCGTTGAGCGGAACGCATCCCGACATGTGCAAGCGGGCAAGCTACAAATGTGACATCGGCATTCAAAACAGCGTCAACGGTAGTGGCACATCGACTTTATCTTGCGCCAGCGGTTATGTTGCCTGTTACGAAAAGTGCGTCCGAAGCAACACTTGCCCATGCGACCAGCCCAAGGAGTGTTGTGAGAATGGTCAGTCAAAAATTGGCAACCCCGTCGTTCCCCTGAATGGCGAGAAATTTGAAACTGCCAACGACTACGCAAGCGGTGGCTCAAAACAGTTACGTGTCGACCGTCGGTATAGGTCGAACAGCGGCGGCGGCGAGCGGTTCGGTCTTCTGGGAAAGTACTGGCGTTTACCGTGGGATGCATTCCTCTCGGTTATCACGACAAATCAGACGTTGTTTGTGGTTCTCCCTGACGGAAATGCTTACACGCTGGAGAAGAACGGCAGCGGCCTCTTCGTGCCGAGCACCAATCCTGTCACCAACTCTCCAAGCTGGGATATTACCGGCACTCACATCACCGGCACGCCCGAAGCCTATGAAATCAAGGATGAGGACGACAAGGTCTTCCGGTTCGAACAGGTAGCGTCGGCTTGGGTGCTGGTACAGATCCGCGAGCGCACCGGATACACCCAGACTCTGGCTTATACGTCGGGCCTTTTGCAAACGGTTACGGACAACCTCAGCCGGACTCTGACGTTCACCTACGAGACCGCCGCCCCCTCGCCGTTTCAGAATACGGCCCGCGCAATCGCGCAGATCACCGCGCCAGGTGGCGTTCAGATCGATTACACCTACGTGCGCGAAATGAACCCGGGCGGAACCCAGACCAACTACACCTCCGCTCGTCTTTCGACCGCCACCGTTTCTCAGCCCTCGACAGGCAGTTCCTCGGAAACGACGACGTATCATTATGAAGTCACGGGCAAGCCAAACCTCTTAACCGGCATAACCGATGCCCGAAACGTCCGCTACGCAACGTTCACGTATGATAGCGATGGTCGAGTTACGGTATCTGAACATTACGGCTCGAACGACCAGACCACTTTCTCCTACAATGACACCACCGGCGAGCGAACCGTCACCAATGCCCTCGGGAAATCATCTGTTATTGGCTACACGACAGTTGCCGGCACTCGCCGCGAGACAAGTGTCAATAACCAGGCCAGCACGAACACTCCCGCAAGCACCTTGAGCCATACTTATGATTCCAGTGGTCGATTGCAGCAAACCACGGACGAAGAAGGTCGTGTGACGCGGTACGTTCGGGATTCGCGCGGGTTGCCGACGTCTGTGACGCGGGGGTACGGCACGGCGGATGCTGTGACGACGACCTATACGAACCACACGACGTTCCGCGTTCCGACCCAGATGGTGGAGCCAGGGCTGACGACCGACTACACCTGGGACAGCAGCACAGGCCGCCTGACGTCGATGTCTCAGCTCGATACGACCACGGGCTCGGTGCCCTATTCGTCGAACGGGCAGACGCGGACGTGGGCCTATACCTACACGGGCGCGGCCGGCTTGCTGGCCTCCGTCGATGGGCCCTTGTCGGGCACCGGTGACACCGTCAGCTATACCTACGATTCCAACGGATACGTAGCCACGATCACCAACGAGGTCGGTCATGTGACGACGGTCAACACCGTCAACGCGCGGGGACAGCCGACCCAGATCACCGACGCCAACAGCGTCGTGAGCAACCTGACCTATGACTTCCAGGGCCGTCTGCTGACGATCACGGTCGACCCGGGCACCAACCAGGCGGTGACCAGCTTCGAGTACAATGCGATCGCACAGATCACCAAGGTGACACGTCCTGACGGCACCTACTTTACCTATACCTACGACAATGCCCGCCGGCTGACGACGGTCACGTCCAACAGCGGCGAGACCATCAACTACACCCGCGACCTGATGGGCAACATCACCGCCTCCAACATCAAGGACAGCTCCAGCACCATCGTCTTCCAGCAGACCCAGACCTTCGACGAGCTGGGTCGCCTGCTTCAGAACATCGGCGCCAATAGCCAGACCACGAGCTATGCCTACGAGAAGAACGACAACCTCAAGACGGTCACCGATCCGCGCAGCGGCGTCTACTCCTACGCCTATGACAGCCTCAACCGTCTGATCCGCGAGACCGATCAGGAAAGCGCACAGGTCAACTACACGTTGGATGGCCTTGACAACCTCACGACCTATGCCGATCCGCGCAGCCTGCAGACGACCTACATCCGCAACGGCTTCGGCGAGACCAAACGGCAATCCTCTCCCGACAGCGGCAACACCGACTACGTGCGCGACCTGCGCGGCCTGGTCACCCAGAAGACCGACGGGCGCTCAATCGTCACCAACATGACCTACGACAATGCAGGCCGCATCCTGACCAAGACGTATCCTGCGGCCTCGGCCGAGGACCTCGGCTACACCTATGACAGCACGACAAGCGGCAACAAGGGCGTCGGCCGGCTGACCACGCTCGACGATGAGCCCGGCTCCATCGACTTCAAGTACGATGTGCGTGGCAACATCATCCAGGAAGATCAAACCATCGGCGGAGGCGCCAAATCCGTCACCTACGAGTTCACTCTGGCCGACCGGGTCTCGAAGGTCACGTATCCTTCCGGCCGCATCGTCCTTTACGATCGCGACAGCGTCGGGCGTATCAACAAGGTCTCGACCAAGCAGAACTCTGGCGCTTCGAGCGTGACCGTCATCGACAACGTCACCTATCAGCCGATCTCGAACCTCATCAAATCTCTGACCTACGGCAACAGCCTGGCAGAGACCGACGCGCACACCCAGGACTACGAGCAATCGCAGTGCACGGTGACGAACGGCGCCACGACCGTGATGGGGCTTACCTTCGGGCGGACCGACAACCTCAACATCACCTCGATCGGCGATACGGTCACCTCCGCCAACAACCAGTCGTTCGGCTACTCGGCGGCCAACCGCCTGAACAGTGCCAGCGGGATCTACGGCTCGCAATCGTGGACCTATGACGGCGTTGGCAACCGCACCAGCGAGACGATCGGCGGGGTCACCGATACCTACAGTTACCCTTCCACCAGCAATCTGCTGCAGGGTGTGACACGCTCAGGCGTCACGCCCGATCCGCGCGCCTTCACCTATGATGGGGCCGGCAACACCCTCACCGACGTGCGCTCTGGCGTGAGCTATGCCTACACCTACAACAACGCCAACCGTCTCAAGACGGTGTCGCAGTCGGGCAACCTCATCGGCACCTACACCTACAATGGTCGCGAGCAGCTCACCACCCGGGTGATCACGAACTCAGGTTCCGCCAACGGCACGACGTACTTCGTCCATGACCAGTGGGGCAACATCATTGCCGAGCTGGATGCGACAGGCGCCACGGTGCGCGAGTACATCTGGATGCCGGAGGCCGAGATCGCCCCCACGCGCGGGTCACGCACGACCGTCGATAGGCCCGTCGCGGTGGTATCCAACGTCGCCACCACGCCGGCGCTGCTCATGGTTCACGTCGATCAGCTCAACCGGCCGGTGAAGATGACGGATGCCACGGGCGCCGTGGTCTGGTCGGCTCTCTACAGCCCGTTCGGCGGCGCCTATACGCTGTCGGGTTCCGAAACCCTCAATGCCCGCTTCCCCGGCCAGTGGTTCCAGATGGAAGCCGGCTTGCACTACAACTGGCATCGGCATTACGATCCGACAATCGGACGATATACACAGCCAGATCCGCTCGGCTTCGTTGATGGGCCAAGTGTGTTTGCTTATGCGCGGAGTGCGCCGCTTATCTTAACGGACAGCCTTGGGCAAGCAATCCCTCCCGATGACCCTCCCGTTCCGCCACCGACGTACCCTTCGCTAACTCCAAAACAGCGATGCGCCCAAGCTTGCAAAGAAGTTGCCGAGCGTGAGTGCTGGGGCGTATACAAACTGCGGCTCCAGTGGTTCCCATTTACTTGGAAGCTAGTGGGTCAGTGCATCGAAAATTCATACAGATACTGCTACTTGAATCAGTGTGAGACACCAACCGCGCAATGCAAAACGACTGGAAAATAGTTTGCCCCCACTGCGGAGAAAAAAACACGAAGTTTAAGTTCGTGTTCTCTGATGCCCCATGTGCAAGGTGCGGGATTAAGATCCGAACAAATATACCAATTGTACTTGGTGGCGCAGGTACAATTCTATTGGCTGTCTTCTTGTACATCGCCGGCTTTTTTGAGGGAGGTCTTGAATGGCCGATCTTGGCAGTTGGTTGGGTTGTAATCGGCCTCCTTCTAATTCGCTTGTATGGCAGAGCCTTAAAAGGCGACGAGGTTCCTTAGCATTGGCGTCACGCCCGATCCGCGCGCCTTCACCTATGATGGGGCCGGCAACACCCTCACCGACGTGCGCTCTGGCGTGAGCTATGCCTACACCTACAACAACGCCAACCGTCTCAAGACGGTGTCGCAGTCGGGCAACCTCATCGGCACCTACACCTACAATGGCCGCGAGCAGCTCACCACCCGGGTGATCACGAACTCAGGTTCCGCCAACGGCACATCTTGTTTGCGCTTCGGATTCCCACCCGCATCCGCGCATATACTTCGTCCATGACCAGTGGGGCAACATCATCGCCGAGTTGGATGCGACAGGCGCCACGGTGCGCGAGTACATCTGGATGCCGGAGGCCGAGATCGCCCCCACGCGCGGGGCACGCACGACCGTGGACCGTCCGGTCGCGGTGGTATCCAACGTCGCCACCACGCCGGCGCTGCTCATGGTCCATGTCGATCAACTCAACCGGCCTGTGAAGATGACGGATGCCACGGGCGCCGATGTCTGGTCGGCTCTCTACAGCCCGTTCGGCGGCGCCTACGGCTTCGGAACTGGGTCCAAATCAGCCGAACCCGGCACCGCGGCCGGTCTTTGCGGAGACTGTGCGTCAGAGAAGAGACGTAGTTTCTTCGACTCACCGTTAGCTGACAATACCACCTCGTTATCGCGGATCGATGCGATCATCCATGCACCAAGCATCGCGCCTTCGGCATAACTCTGCGTTCCTGTCGCACCTTCCATTCTGATCACGGCCCGATGACCATCGGATGTGCCTATAATTCCGATAAGCTGTAATCCCGGCGGCAGGGCCGGAGGAGGTGCAGAAGGCTTTGGTGACTCCGGTGGAGCAACAGCTACTTTCGGCACGTAAGGTCGTCTGCCCGGACGAAACAAAGGCCGCTTCAAGGTCTCACCGAGTTGACCGAGTTCAACTTTCCCAGACGGCAATTCGGGTTGGAGTTCCTCATCCATCGCAAGAATGGGTTTAGGCGCCGCTATCATAACCGGCGTGGCATCAACCTCGTAAAAGTAGATCCACCGATTCAGAGCGATGAGTCCCGCCACCCCGAGCAACAGCGCGACCGTCCATCCCCAAGAACGCCCTGGGAACGAGCCCATTCCCGCCGCTCGCTCTCGCCTCTTCGCCAATGTCAAAACCTCAACACTCGCATCGGAGGCGCCCCATGCGGGCCGCAGTGATACAGTCGTTCGTCAACTTCGTTTTCAAACGGATTTCAGCCTTTGAACCGGCCCTGATGCGCAGTAGCATTTTTCCAACAGAAGTGATCCACCCATGCTTCGATTTAAGATTGGTCGCGTCAAATGTCGATATCCCGTCTGTGTAGCAGTTTAGGAAGCGTCAAAGCCTGTTCGGCGCTGACCCTGCTTTTGCTCTCGACATGCACGGCTTTGGCGACAGACCCTATCCCTCAGCGGCGCGCAATCCTGAGACCCGTTCCCTCCGGTGAAGCGATCGGATGCTATTGGCAGCGCGGACGTCAGTATTGCTCCAGATTTTGCTATTGGGAGATCAACGGCAGACGCTATTGCCAAAATCGTGAACGGCTTGCGCTTCCACAGGGCGCGTTCATTGACGGATATCTTCTCGATGAGATGGCTGCTCCAGATAACCGCCGCCCTTACAGACGCAAGAGACATCGCTAGCACCTGAGCAAGATGACAGCATGGCAGCCCCATTCGTGCGAACGATTGCGCCAGAGATGAGTCCAGCAAAGATCTTCTGCGCAACCTTGATCTTCTACGCTTTATTGGCGTTCACAAAGTGGGTTTGGGACGGGGCAAACGTTCAGCCGCATATGCTTTTGATAAGTACTGTGTTGGCCGTGCTGTTAGCCATCCTGACAGCAATCGATCTTCAGACCTTTCGCCTGCCCGATGCAATCACGTTGCCCTTGATTGTGCTCGGGCTGTCTCTTTCTGCCCTTGTGCCGACGCCCGCATTGCTTGAACGCGTGGCGGCAGCCGCCGTTGCCTATGCGATGCTCGCAGGCGTTGCCAGTCTCTATCAAAGACTTCGAAGAAGACCTGGATTGGGGCTCGGCGACGCGAAGCTGTTTGCCGCGAGCGGAAGTTGGCTTGGCCTCCTCAACCTGCCGACCGTTCTTCTCATTGCCTCTACCAGTGCACTGCTCCTCATCGTAATCCGGATCTTGCGCGATGGCGGTTCAAGCGTGAACGAACCGATAGCGTTCGGCCCCTTCTTGGCATTCGGTTTCTGGTGCGTGTGGATACTGTCACTGTAGAGGGGTATCTGAAGGGGTGATATCACCGCCCACTTGGCCGAGACCAACCGCCTCTATAAGATCGTATGATCTGCAGTCAGAAAGTTATCCGATGTCGATATTCAGAAAACATCGCCTCTCTGCTTCGATCGGAAGATCTGACGCAGGCTTTACCCTGCTCGAACTTCTCGTCGTTCTAGGTATTCTCGCGCTACTGGCGACATTCGTTGGCCCCGCGGTTTTGCGCTACATGGGAAAGGCCAGGACGGACACGGCGCGAACGCAGATTTCAGCAATAGCCTCGGCAGTCGAACTCTATGCCCTCGACATGGGAAAGCCACCTGCGACCGAGCTGGGTCTGAACGCACTCGTCACCGCGCCCCAAGGCGTTGCCAATTGGAAGGGACCTTATCTCAAGAGCGCAAGCGGCTTGACGGATCCGTGGGGACATCCCTACCACTATCGCTCTCCGGGAAAAAATGCTGCTTACGAGATCTTCTCTTATGGCGAAGACAACATGCCCAATGGAGATGGCGAGGCTCAGGATCTTGTGAGCTGGTGACAGTCGGAAATGCCAACACTGCTCGGCTAGCGTAGTGCGAGATCATTGATGCTCAAAATTGCTTGCATGACCGACAGCATGAGTGCGCCGACAAACCCTCCCACTCCCAAAGTCAGCAGCGGGCCAAGAAGAGCGGTCATGCGATCGACTTCCCGTTCTAGGGTCGCTTCATGAACCGCAGCTGAGCGCTCCAGCATGGCCTCAAGCTGACCTGTTCGCTCTCCGACGGCCACCAAGCGCGCGGCCAAATCCGTGAAGAGAAGAGTCGTCTTCAGCTCATGCGATAGGGCGGATCCCTCGGATACACTGCGTGTTATGCCGTCGACAGCGTCCTTGTATATCAGATTTGCCATCACGCCTTCGGTGGCTTTCAAGGCGTCGATAAGCGGTACGCCATTCTTGATTTGGGTGGCCAGGACTCTGGAAAATCGTCCTGTTTCGCTTGTCTTGATCGCGCGCCCTAGAAGGGGAATGCGCAACATCACGCGGTCGAGGGTTCTACGAACACTTGTCGTTCGTCCCAGCCAGAGGGAGAGAAAAATCAGCGACAGCAGCCCAACACACGCAACCAACCAATGGTCGACCACAAAATTCCGCGTGGCTTGTGTGACCCTAAGAGCCATTGGAGCAACGACGCCCGCATCCTGAAACAGCGGCATGATGGCGGGCAAGAGTACGAACATCAAAACAACAATGGCAATAACGGCCACCAGCACCAGCAACATCGGATAGACGAGCGCAGAGGTGACCCGCGAACGGATCTGCGCTCCGCGCTCCAAATAGGACGCGAGGGCTGCAACCGCATCGGCCACCGACCCACTCGTTTCACCCGAGCGAACCAATCGCCAATAGAACTCGGGGAAGGCTGTCTCTTCTTCAGCGAGCGCTTGTGACAACGATCGTCCTTGCCTAACATTCTCCAGTAGCCGAGACGTCATTTCTCTAACGCCTCTCGGCAGGCCCGGCTGCAGCTGAACGACCCCCAAGGCCTCATCTATGGGGAGCTGCGCTTTGAGCATTGCCGCCAGTTCTCGAGTAAAAACCAAACGCTCGGACGCTCTCATTCCCGAGGACGTTAGAATCTCTCGCCGCCACCAGGGTTCCTTGGTTGTCGTGTGCCCGGCTTCGAGAGAAAAGACATGCAGACCCTGTCCCGCCAAAAAGGCCAACGCTGCTTCACGATTGGCGAAATCTACATATCCGCCGCGACGCGCACCGGCGGCATCGTAGGCCTCGTACCTGAAGCTTGCCATTGTCAGACCCTGGCCACTCTCAAAACTTCATCGAGACTTGTCTCCCCACACAAGACTTTCTGGAGGCCATCGGCAAACATTGGTATCATCCCGCCCCTACACGCCAATTCTCCAATGCTTGCCTCGCTCTCTCTATTGGCAATCGCGCGCTGCATTTCCTGATCGAGGCTCATCACTTCGCTGATCGTTGTTCGCCCGCTGTAGCCGGTTTGCCGACAGTCGCGACATCCAACCGGAACACGGCAATTCGCAAGAAGATCATCGCCCGCTGCCAAACGTCCCCATTCTTCGAGTAGTTCTAGCAAATGCGTCGCCGTTGGATTCGTCGTTGCAAGGGGTGCCGAACAACGTCGGCAAAGCCGGCGCACCAGACGCTGCGCCAGGATCGCCTTCACGCTCGAGGCGAGCAGATAACGCTCGACACCCATATCCAGCAACCGCGTCAGGGTTGCAGCTGCGCTATTTGTATGAACCGTAGAAAGGACGAGGTGTCCTGTAAGCGAAGCCTGAATTGCGACTTCTGCAGTCTCCAGGTCGCGCATCTCGCCTACGAGAATGATGTCGGGGTCCTGGCGAAGGATTGAACGCAGTGCAGACGCAAAATTGAGCCCAATCTTGGGCTGGACTTGAATCTGATTGATCCCCGAAATCTGGTACTCGACGGGATCCTCAACCGTAAACAGCTTCCGTCCTGGCCCGTTCAATTTTTGCAGGGCTGCATAAAGCGTCGTCGTCTTTCCGCTCCCCGTTGGACCGGTGACCAGCAGTATGCCATTCGGCTGGTTCAAGGCCGCTTCCAGCCCAGCAAGCGCTTCTGAAGAAAATCCCAGGGACCGCAAATCGAGGTTGACGCTGGCACGGTCCAGCAATCGCATGACGATGCTCTCGCCCCGCAACGTCGGCATCGTTGAGACTCGAAGGTCGAGTTCTCTTCCACGCACCGTTGTCCTTATGCGTCCGTCCTGAGGCAAACGCTGTTCTGCAATGTTCAAGCGAGACATAATCTTGATCCGAGAAGTCAGCGCCGGCCGCAGGTCGAGAGTCAATCGATTGACTTGCTGCAAAACACCGTCAATTCGGTAGCGGACAACGATGCAATCGTCTCGCGGCTCAATGTGAATGTCTGATGCCTGTTGATCGCAGGCGCTCGAGATGAGCTCGTTGACCAACCGAATGACCGGCGCTTCGGATCCGAGATCGGCGAGTTGACGAACATCCTCCTCGTCAAATCCGCCAATCTCAAGCGTACCAGTCGAGATCGAAGCGGCAGCTGGTTTCGCTTCTCCGTAAAGCTGTTCTATCGCCCCAAGAATGAGCGCTTCTTCCGCAAGAAAGACCTCGACGGGTTGTCCGATGCGATAGGCAAGAGCGTGCGCTGAATCTGTCCGCTCCAGATCACAAACGGCAACGCAGACATGCCCATTACGCTCAGCAAACGGCACAATCCTGTTGTGTCTGAGGAAATTGCCGTCAACCAGCTCCCAAAACATTGGCTCGTCAGGGAAATCGGCCGACACTGCGATGGAAAACCCGAAGTGATCCGCCAACAATTGAACGAGAGTCTTCTCGTTCAATAATCCCAACCGGCTCAATACGATGTCAAACCGCTCGCCGGACTGACTTTGAGCCCGCTGGGCTCTGCCAACAGCCATTTCATCCAGAATATTGCTCTGGAGGAGACGATCCGAAAACGAACTTATAAAGCCGGCGGCCCTAAGATCGACGACGTCTTGGCAGGCGCTTGCACTGATTGAAGTCATCGTCACGTCACAGTCCAACTGAACAGCAAGCAAGGATAGCGATCCTGCTTTCGCCCGGCTACAATTCAAATCGGCGGATCACGGCGAGAGGGCGCAAAAGACACATGGGGGTGGGTCAACGATTCCTGACGTGGTGGCTCACAGAGCTGCGTGGACTATTCTCATCGTTGGACCGCTCGCGCCGTAACGATGCAACGAGACACTTTGTTGCCGCCATCGCCGGAGGGAACGTCCGCTGGCTCGCAGAAGATAATGGTCACATCGAAGAGATTGAACGCCGCTCAGCAAGCCTTGAACCAAGCGACGCTTTCAAAGAACGTCTTACCGAGCTCTTGAACAAGAACGCAGCAATGATCGGGATACGCCTCGACAAAAGCGCCTGCCTTGAAAGAAAAATCGTACTACCAACGAACGCCCGTGATCGCTTTAGAAGTATCATCGATCTCGACATCGAACGAACAACCCCATTTAAGCTTGGCGAAATCTACAGCGCGTTCGTCGACGACGACACGCGAACCTTGTCTCGCGATAAGACCGCCTTGCGTCTGTTTATTGTAAAACGTGACTACATCGATCCGCACATCCAAACACTGACCGCAATGGGGCTCCCCCCCAGCTTTGTCGATTGTTGGGATGAGGCAGGCGTGCATCCGATTGAACTTGATTTTTTAGCCGCGTCAGCCGTTCACGATCACCCGCCCCAAACTCCCATTCGAGTGGAAGCCTCTCTAGTAGCGGTGGCAGCCCTCCTCGCACTGTTCGCCGGGGCGTCATATTTCTGGAAAGTTTCAAGCGCGTCCGCTGACCTTCGCAACAAGGTCGAACAAGCCAGAGCGCATCATCAGACCCTTCGTGCCTCTATTGCTCAGCAAGAATCCCAGCTGGAAATAGCCAATGAGATCCAAAACTTTACACGACGCGGGCCACGTCCAGAGCTCATCCTGCAGGAACTGACCCACCTTCTCCCGGATGGGACCTATCTGACGGATTTAGAACTCTCAGATGACAAGATCAGGATTGTCCGTCGTCGAATGCTTTGAGACAGTTTGCGGCGTAACTGAGCGGAGGCTCGGGATCACCTGGGTTTGATGTTAAGCGGCTTTCGATTGATGCTGCAATCGTCGTTTCCGGATGGTGTCGCGTTTGATCCTTTCTCTTTGCAACAGGATAGTTTGGCCGCGTCCGAAGTAGACGTCGGCCGGTGTGAGGTTGGCGAGGCTCTCGTGGTAGCGGCGGTGATTGTAGTGCTCGACGAAGCGTCCGATCTGGGCTTCGAGGTCACCGGGCAGATAGTAGTTTTCGAGCAGGATGCGGTTCTTGAGCGTCTGATGCCAGCGCTCGATCTTGCCTTGGGTTTGCGGGTGATGGGGCGCGCCGCGCACATGCCTCATGCCGTTGTCGCCGAGCCATTCGGCGAGATCGGCGGAGACGTAACTCGAGCCGTTGTCGCTTAACAGGCGGGGTTTATGGACGACGCGGGCTTGGTCGCAGCCTGACGCGGCCAGTGCCAGCTGCAAGGTGTCGGTGACGTCTTCGGCTTTCATGGTGGTGCACAGCTTCCAGGCGATGATGTAGCGCGAGAAGTCATCGAGGATGGTCGAGAGATAGAACCAGCCCCAGCCGATGACCTTCAGGTAGGTGAAGTCGGTCTGCCAGAGCTGATTGACTGCAGTGGTCTTATCCTTGAACTCATCCGCCGCCTTGATGACGATGAAGGCGGGGCTGGTGATGAGGTCGTGGGCCTTGAGCAGACGATAGACGGAGGCTTCCGAGACGAAGTAGCCCTGCGTGTCAGTGTATCTGGTTGCGAGTTCGCGGGGTGAGAGCTCGGGCTCATTGAGCGCCATCTCAATGATCGTCCGGCGCACGTCATCGGGAATGCGGTTCCAGACGCGCGATGGCTTTGACGGCTTGTCATCCAGTGCTTCTACGCCGCCGGTTTGATAGCGATCGACCCAGCGATAGAACGAGCCCGGCAGAATGCCGAGCTTCTCCAGCGTGCGCCGCACGGGCAGATGGGACTGCTCGACGAGTCGAATGATCTCGAGCTTTTCGGATGCAGGGTACCTCATGCCTCGTCTCCCCCATCCCCGGTCATGCTTTTTTTGAGCAGCCGGAGTTCGAGGGCTTGCTCGGCAACGACTTCTTTCAGCTCCAGGGCCTGGCGCTTGAGGTCCTTAACTTCGCTGGTGGTCGCCGACCGCGCCGTGTCGCCGGCCAGGCGCCGCTTGCCGGCTTCCAGGAACTCTTTCGACCAGCTGTAGTAGAGGCTCTCAGCGATGCCCTCCCGGCGGCAAAGCTCGGCGATCGAGACCTCGCCACGCAGGCCGTCGAGGACGATGCGGATCTTCTCCTCGGCTGAATACTGCTTGCGGGTGGCCCGCCGAATGTCTCTGACAAGACGCTCGGACTGTGTCTCTGGCGGGCTGGATTTCTGTCTCATGCTCCACTCCTCAGGTGGTTACGATGAGCCCGAAATCCTCCGTTCTTCAAGCCGCTAGTTTAGTCTCACAAGTGTTGATGTCGGACAGGCGCCTATGATCGAGCCACCAGAGACGGTACTTAGATGGGTCACGGGGACGCCCAGAATTGCAAGCTCCTCCATGACGCCCACATGCACGAGCGCCGCACGATACCCTCCGCCCGACAGAGCGAGCCCGACGCGAATATCCTTCCAGGCGTCAGGCATTTTCTCTGGCGCAACCACGTGCCCATTTTTCGGAAGAGCGCAGCCTTCCGACACAAAGTCAGCCATCGAAACGAGGGTCCAGCTGAGCAGTAGCCAGGCGGTTTGAAACCAGCGGCGACTAGGCGCGAGGTGGAAGGAAGTGAGGCGGGGTGGAGGCGCAAAGACGAGAAATGTTAGGGCGGTGGCAGTTAGGATCGCCAGTAGATCGTGCCAGTAGCTGTAACTGCCCGCGGCGTAGATCCACAATACCAGTAAGGCAGGTACAGTGAGCCATACGCGATGGAACCAGAGCCACATTCTTGCACGCCAGCATAGCGGACCAACTGCAGCGACTACGCAAGTGCGTAGGAGCAGAGGCCCTGCTCCAAGTCCATGTTGGACCAGAGCTGCCATGATGACCCAGAGGCTTGCTGTGCCGATGAGAAGCGTCCGCGTGAAGGGCCGCCTGCGAGCTAGTCGACATAACCGATGGAAACTTATTCGCAGCATGTAAAGTCTCTCGCGTGTCGTCGGTCGAACGCTAGTCGCGTGACCTAAGCCGAACGGGATTGTAAGCCCACATTACATAGCCATATCGCGACTTCTCAAATATGGAGTGGACAATTTCGACTGTGGGTGCGTTTACGGCGTCCCTGACTTCCATAAACTCACGGAGCTTTAATGCGTCAAACTTCGACGCTGCGAGGCTCTTCTGGAAAGGATTGATCAGTCCAGCGTGTGCACCGTGGTGGCGCTTGACCGTTCCAGCTGTAAAAATGCTTAATGCGGAACAGTGGAGCGCGGAGGGCGAAATCGTCGGATATGTTACTAACCAATGAAAAGACATGCGTGTTCTGCGGAAGCCCCCCCCGGGAGCAAGACCAAAGAACATGTCATCCCCCAGTGGCTTATCGCATTCACAGGTGATCCCAAGCGCACATGGAACCTTGGCGTTCGTTATGCCGAAAAGGACGAAGCCAAACGAGAGCGCCGATTTGCGGCCAACCAATTTCACTTTCCTGCCTGCGATGTCTGCAATAACGCCTACTCCGAGCTTGAAGGACGCGCCAAAGGCTACATCACCAGACTTGCTACAGCCGATCCTTTGACAGCCACACAGTGGAACGACCTACTCGATTGGTTCGACAAGGTTCGCGTCGGGCTATGGCTCGGCATGCGGCTGTTCAGCCAGGTGCTTCTACTCCCTCCTGCCAAATTCCACATAGACCAGCGCATCGGCCGCAAGGATCGATTTCTTTTGGTCTATCGCATCAACCCAGATCACAAAGGCCTCATCATGCACGGGGCGGGCGACCTGCCCTTCCTGATGTGGCCTTCCTGGATAGCTCTCACTATAAACGATCTCATCTTTGTGAACGTGTCGACGGAATATCTACTTGCGTCACGAATGGGCTTTCCGTTCCCACGCAAACTTGAAGACTTGGAAGGTGTGACCCGTGCGGGCGATTTCGATGCATTTTTCCGAGTAAAAACCCCTCTAGTGCGATTCGCATTCTATCAGGCTCCTCTTGCTATATATCAGACCATCCTCGTCACTCCGGAGACCATCGAGGAAGACGAAGAGGACCGCTACGAAACACTTCGGCAGAATGCTTATGTAAGGGAGCTGCTAATGCCTGGCAGCAACACACGCTCTGTCGTTCACTCGTCGGATGGCTTATCCGCCACTGCGCACAAACCCGATGACTTGATCAGGGAGCGTGAGCTCGCGAAGGGGGAATACAAGGATGGCATCCATTACATACGCCGCTTCTTCGAATACCGTGGCCACATGCTGAAAAACTACATCGCGTCAGGACGTGGCGAATACTCCAAGACGTTGGTCCGAAGTCTGATAAAATTCAATAATTGGGCCATCGATAGCCTGGACGATAGTTGGGAGCGGGAGGTGTTGTGACCCTGCTTTTTTGTACGGCAGGGATTAGAATCTGCTTTCGTAAATGCCAAGCGTTCCTACCTACTATGGCAAGACCGTCACGGTGCTCAATCGCAGTCCGCTGCCTGCCACTCATGCGGCAAGTGCTCTGGTCGGCTTGGGAACAAAAACGTGGCTTCTCAAAGGCTGGACGGTGGGCAGCGGAAGCCGACATCCTGCGACGCTCCCGACCGGCGCGTGGAACGGTCTTTGGCAGGTCAGCATGGCCTCGCATAACGGACATCGACTACCTGACGTGATGGGCCAGAAGTGACGAAACACATTTGACCGGACGGTGCGCCGCACAACGTTGTGTCATCCCATTAGCGGTCATCGCCACCAGTGCAATTGGCGACTTATAATTCGCCGCAGACGTGTCCGGTCTCTGGAGGATCGCGTCCGTCAATAAGACTTTCGCGGTTGAGATCGCATCAACACAGCAACAGCCCATTCAGCGAACGCCGGATCTCCACAGGATTTCGAACATAAGAAGAACAATCGTCTCGCCGATAGCCGAAAACTCATTAATCTTGTGGGATGGGCAAGCGAATCACAGACAGCCAGATTCTGGGAGAACTTGGCGAGACCGCGGTAAAAAAGCTCGTCCTGGAGATGAAGTTCATCTACGAGCACCGTGGCCGGCTCGAGGCGGGCACCGATGGCTTCATAGAGCTGCGAGATCCGATCACGGGCGCCCCGCTCGGCAAGGTCCTTGGCGTCCAGGTCAAGTCCACCGAACGCGGCCAGTACATCCGCGAGGACGACAAAGGCTTTGAGTATCTTCTTAAGCCCGACGACCTCGCTTACTGGCGCGAAACCAATTACCCTGTGATCATTGTTCTCTGGCGCCAGTTCGATGGGTCTGCGTACTGGAAAGATGTCACCGACGGCGTCAAAGGCGAAGAGCGCCGCCTGTACTTCGACAAGGCTGCAGACGTATTCGATCCCCGCTGCGCAGACCTGCTTGGCGCGCTCACGATCGACCGTCGCACCCAAGGCGTCTACCTGCCGCCTCTCAATCTTGGCGAGCAGGCCATCATCAATCTCCTGCGGATCAAGCTCCCGGACGAGATCTTTGTTGCCACCTCGCCTTTCGGTAGCATCCGTGACGCCGCTCCCGAACTTGAGAAGCATGACGACACGCGCTTTGATTGGGTCATCCGCAAGCGGCGCTTTATCTCGTTCTTTGATCCACGAAACTGCTGCACACGCGCTATTGTCGATCTCGACCAAGTCGAGGCTGTCGACACCGAGCTGATAGCCCTAAGCGACGATTCGGACGACATCACCGACATCATCGATCTACTGCGCCGCACGACCGCCCGGCAGACATCTGCCGAACTCAACTATTTGCGCAAGGAACGCCTGTTCTATTTCCGCGCGACAGGTGAAAACAGATCTCGGAGCTACAAGTATGCGGCCAACGTCAAGGAGCCCTCCGCCAAGGTGGTGAGCTATTACCCGAACAAGAAGGGTCTCAAACATCCAGGGTATGTCCGGCACCACGCAGCCACGTTCCGCTTCGAACGGCTTGCCGATGAGTGGTTCGTCGTAACCGATCCCACCTTCTATTTCACAAGAAACGGATATCAGCCGCACCCGTACCCCGAAGCGCTCCTTGCAGGCAAGAAGCGGCTTGAAAAGAATGCTGCCATTCGCGGCCAGGTGATGATGTGGCAGCACCTCCTGGTGACGAGCTCCGAAGCCCGGCCGGGATTGTTTGACACAGACTTAACCGAGCCGCTGCTCAGCTTTGAGCGTCTTCCGCTGCTTGAGCTTTCGCGCGCCGTCCCGGAAGACACCTGGACGCGTACGGATCCGCGCGCCGCAGACATGCAGGTTGATCTCTTCGCCGAAGGGCTCGCCACATGAACTTCAAGACCCACATTTTCGATGAGCCCCTACTAGAGTTCGGCGATGGCGGCCAGCACCTCGATCCGCGCGAAGGCTTGCGCCGGTATGGTCCGCTCCAACCGCGCTCAGGCGATGTTGTTAATGTCGGAGTCATCGGCACGGAAGACACAGTGAACGGCTTCCGAGAATTCCTGGCCGAAACCGGCCGCGGCATCGAGAGCGGCAACAAGGAGCTGGTCAACTTGAATCCGGATTTTCCTGGGCTCGGCAACCAAAATCCATTCCGCTGCAAGTTTGAGGTTCCAGAGGGCGCCACGGCGACGCTGTCACGCCGGCAGGTCAAGGACATCACCTCGATCGTTCGCCATGATGAGGCCGTTCGGGAGGCTGTGGAGCTGATCAAGTCTCTTGTGTCCGCCCTCATAGAGGGCGGCGCCAAGCCCGACGTGATTGTGCTGGCACTGCCCGTGCCGCTGATCGAAAAGCTTGTAAATGCCAAAAGCGACGAAGAGGTCGAAGCCGCCGAGGAAAGCGATCATCGCGATGAGGGCCTCAATTTCCGGGATTTGCTCAAAGCCAGGACGCTTCACCTAGACGTCCCGACGCAAATCGTATGGCCCGACACGTGGGACGACGCCGCCAAAATCCCCCGAAAGGTCAAACGCGACAGCAACCGTCAGCGTCAGGTCAAAGCCACGCGCGCCTGGAACCTGCTTGACCAACTCTACTATAAGGCGGGCAAGGTTCCTTGGCGCCTCTTGCCGACCGTCGGAGAATACCGGACGAGCTTCCTTGGCATCGGGTTCTATCGCGATTTAAACGGCCAGCAACTCTGGACTAGCACCGCCCAGATGTTTGACGATCGCGGCCGAGGCCTTATCTTGCGTGGCGCACGCGCCCAGACCGAGAGCCGCGGCCGGCATCCTTATTTGACGGCTGACGATGCCGAGGACCTGGTTGCCCGCTCGGTCAAGACTTACAAAGCCTTTCATGGGCACGTGCCCGCGCGCGTCGTCGTTCTCAAGACCTCTCGCTTCCGCCCGGAAGAAGCAGACGGCGTCGATGCAGCGCTCATCAAAGCCGGCATCGAAATGGTGGATCTCTTGTGGGTCCAGGAGAGCTCGCCCATCGCCATCCTCCGCGAGGGGAACTATCCAGTGCTGCGCGGCACCTTCGTTGACCTGAAAGGCAAAGGCCTCCTCTATACGCGCGGCAGCGTTCCCTATTACGGCACCTACCCAGGCTTGCGCGTCCCTCGCCCCCTGCTGCTGGTGCCACATGAAAGCACGGACCGGACAATACTCGCGCTGGCGAAAGACGTTTTGGCGCTGACGAAGATCAACTGGAGCACGACGCAGTTCGACCAGAAGATTCCTGCTCCCATCAAAGCGGCGCGCGAAGTTGGCCGCATACTCAAGTACATTGAATTCGGGACCGAGGTCTCTTCCGACTTCCGAAGATATTCGTAAGCCGGCACCTACGGCAGATGACTGCTCCAGGGTGAAATGAGGTGGAATAACTGTGCATCTTTCCAGAATCATTATCGAGAATTTCAGGAATTTTTCTGAGCTGGATGTAGCCCTTGGGGGCAACATCGTCGTCGTCGGCGAGAACCGCGTCGGCAAAAGCAATTTGCTTTACGCGTTGAGGCTCATTTTCGATGCCACGCTCCCGGACAGCGCGCGCCAGCTCAAGATGTCTGACTTCTGGGACGGACTGGGCACACCCGGTAGCGACGACAAGATCATCGTTTCCGTCGAGATTGAAGATTTTGAGGACGATCTCGACACGCTGGCACTGCTTACAGACTACCGCCTCAACGATGACCCAGATACCGTCAGACTGACTTACGAATTCCGTCCCCGCGCCGAGTTGGAGGACGATCCCACAACAGATGAGGACTATGAGTTCGTCTGCTATGGCGGTGAAGATGAAGCGAAGCGCTTCGGATTTGACTTACGGCGTCGGATGGCGATTGACGTCCTATCGGCCTTACGCGATGCCGAAGGTGATCTCGCGACGTGGAGACGCTCACCGCTCCGGCCATTGATCGAGAACGCTTTCAAGGGCGTGGATCAAGCCAAGCTGAAATCGATCAGCAAAGAGATCGAGTCGGCGAGCAAGAAGATTGTCGAATTTGATGAGGTTAAAGCTCTTCAAGAGAGCATCGCGGAGCTGCTGGCCAAAATGGGAGGTGCTCGGCAAGACGTGAAACCGCGTCTCGGCTTCGCGCCGACCGATCCTATGCGACTGTACAGGAACATTCAGTTCCTGATCGATGAGGGAAGACGCGGGATACAGGATGCAAGCCTCGGCTCGGCAAATATCGTCTTTCTGGGCCTGAAGGCGCTAGAGCTGAAGCGACTGCTTGAAGAGAACAAGCGGGACCATACGTTCCTGGCGATAGAGGAGCCGGAGGCTCACCTTCATCCTCACCTGCAAAGATCAGTCTACCGGCATCTGTTTGAGAGCATCGGCGATGATGCTGATGAGGACGCTGCCCTGTCGGTCTTCATGACGACGCATTCCCCGCACATCGCGAGCGTCGCTCCGCTTCAGTCGATCGTCCTGCTCAAGGAGACGAATGATAACGGCACTCTTGGTCGATCTGTGGCCTCGATTGATCTCGCCGGCGGCGAGGTCGAGGACCTTGCACGATACATCGACGTGACGCGGGCCGAGATGCTGTTTGCGAGGGGCGTGCTTCTTGTTGAAGGGGATGCCGAGCGTTTCCTTGTGCCGGCATTCGCCCAGACGTTGGGGAAGTCTCTGGATGATTTCGGAATTACGGTTTGCTCAGTCGGAGGCACGAATTTCGCACCCTATGTCAAGCTGCTTACCGGCCTGCGCATCCCGTTTGCGGTGCTAACCGATTGGGATCCGAGAGGAGAAGAAAAGCTTCCACTGGGCTTCAACCGCACGCTCGGGTTGGTATCGGTTATTGAAGAAACAAAGACAGGGAAGACGCCAACAAAGCTGCTCAAAGAACTCAAAGATCTTGGCGACTACAACAAGTTCTGTGAGCAATGCGAAAAGTACGGAATATTCTCGAACCTGCACACACTGGAGATTGATCTGTTTGAAAAGGATTTTGTCCCCCTGATTATTGAAGGCTTACGAGAGGGTGAGTTCGGAGACGAGCGCAAGGCGTTGATTGACGAGTGGGAGGGAGACCCAGAAAAGCTAGATCAGGGCAAGTATCTCGCCATGATAGAGTCGATCGGCAAGGGTCGCTTCGCTCAAAGCCTCGTAGCCCGCATGGGTGACCTGAAGCCGCCTTCGTACATTCGGAAGGCCATCAACTTCGTGACCGATCGTGTCTGAAACTGCTTTATATTTGCGGGCTGCAGAAGAGCTGCGCGGAAACGCAGAGCAGTGGGAAGCCTACAATAGCGAGGGCCACTGCGCCGTGCTGGCGGGTCCAGGCAGTGGCAAGACCAAGACCTTGACGATCAAACTGGCACGCATACTGGCTGAAGATGTGGAAGAGCCGAGAGGGCTCGCTTGCATCACTTACAATAATGAGTGTGCGCGTGAGTTGGAAACGCGCCTAGCGGCATTGGGCGTCGAGCCGGGGCCGCGGGTTTTCATCGGCACGGTGCATTCGTTTTCTCTTACACAAATTGTAATGCCTTACGCCAAGTCGGCTGCGCTTGGCCTGCCAGACAACTTCAAGGTTGCTACACAGCAAGATCGGCGGGCAGCGCTTGAGCGGGCTCATCGGCGCGTCATTGGTGGGCCAGGAAATCCCCAGGATTGGGATTCTCGCATGACGCGATATCGGCGCTCCATTTTGAACAGGCAAACCGAACAATGGCGCAATGAAGATCCCGAGCTCGCCAGCTTGGTGGAAGCGTTCGAGGCAGAGCTTCGGAACGTAGGCCTCATCGATTTCGACGATATGCCCTTGCTGGCTGTGAGGGCGCTGCGCGAGAACGATTGGCTGCAGCGTGCGCTTCTTGCGAAATTCCCGGTCTTGGCCGTGGACGAATATCAGGATCTCGGGGCCGCGCTTCATCGCATGGTTCTGGGGCTCTGCTTCAGCACGGGGATGCGCCTCTTTGCTGTCGGCGACGTTGACCAGTCCATCTATGGATTCACTGGTGCGCATCCAGAGCTCTTGCAGCAAATTTCCGAGAGACGTGATGTTCAAACTGTGAGGCTTCGCTTCAACTACCGATGCGGGGCACGGATCGTGACCGCTTCAGAGTATGCACTGGGCGAAGAGAGAGGCTATCAGGCCCCTGAAGGAGCCGCCCAAGGCACGATTTTCTTCCACCCGCGCCAAGGAAATTACGGGCAGCAGGCCGACTACTTGTTCGCCACTGTATTCCCTCAGATTCTCGATCGGCATCCAGAGATCAAATTGGGCGACATCGCCATCCTGTATCCGGCTGCATGGATCGGCGATAATATCGTCGCCTCGGCACAGCGTTACGGCTTCGGTACGATCCGCGCGGATACGAATGCTCTGTTTCCGCGATCAAGCAAGTTGATGAAATGGCTGGAGATCTGCGCAGTTTGGTGCTGCGGCGGCTGGCGAACGGGTAAGCCTCGCTTCGCTCAGATCCTGAATGAAGGCCGGAGGATTTTCAGCGAGGCGCTGCTCTCTGAGGAGGACAGGCTTGCGTTCCAAAGAAGTCTCACGAGCTTCCTTTGGGTCAACCGCGATGATCAACAGCGGCTCAATACATGGCTACAGGGCGTGGTCGATAGCACCGTTGGTCAATTGCTCGCACGGTGCCGCACAGCATCTGAGGAGGCAGCTGTTCTCAGCGCATTCTTACAGAGGACGGGCCGCGACGGAGACGCCTCTCAAATGAAGCTCGGCGAGTTCGCCGGTGATGGCGAGGGAAGCGAACGCATCAATCTGTCAACGCTGCATAGCTCAAAAGGGCGGGAGTTCAAGATCGTAATTCTCTTTGCGATGGACGATGGACGGATTCCGCGACAAAACGCGGGTCCTGCCGAACAGCGTGAAGCCCGCAGACTCTTCTACGTCGGGTTCACGCGGCCGAAAGAGGAGCTACACATCATTTATACGGCAGCTAGGCCTTCACTGTTTGTTGTTGAGGTCGAAAGGAGAATTCGGGACGATCTATGATCGCTGCTCGTGCGTGGAGACGATCCAATGCACTGCGCAGCGAGCCCAGGGCCTCGTCCGCTCTTGGAGGACGAGCGGAAAAGTCGATCGGCAAACTTTAGTCGAAGTAACCGGGGGCAAGCGATTCCGCTTCCTCTGCATTTCGTCGATTTGACCAACCCGTTGTCCCAGAGTCGCCGTCGACAGCAACAGCATCGTCGGCGGATACGATCTCCGCCGAGAATGGCGTCCGGATTTGACCAGCACGCGTCCACGATCACTTGTCGCTGGCCGACGGATTTCTCTTGCGCAATGGCTCACGCGCATCTAGCTCCAGGCCGCATTAACAGCAAGCTGTACGCTGCTTGGAAGTGCAGCAGATGTTACCGTGGCGTCTGCGAGACCACTTGCCGTCGTGTACGAAGCCATGGCATTGACCAATTGATTGACACTAGACGCGTTGAGCACCTGCCCGTCATTCAATTCAACCTGATCAATACGTGCCGTTGCATCTGTGTACCAGTTTTGCAAACGCATACTATCGTTCGTTTGCAAGATTGAGATCATCAGGTCGTTTCCTGTCCGTCCTAACCAAATCTCATTTCGGGTGGTGTTGCTTGTAATAGAGATAATGTCGGTTGTTGAAGCACTATCGCCATTTTGGATCACGTCTTGCCCATCACCAACGGCGAAGGCGTAGGTATCCGATCCGTTGCCCCCGGTCAGCGTATCATTGCCTGTTCCGCCGACAAGTAAATCGTTGCCATCGCCACCGTATAGAGTGTCATTTCCACCCCAGCCTTTAATCGTATCGCTTCCACCACGCCCCTTGAGCGTATTTGCCCCGCTGTTGCCGTGCAAAACGTCGTTGTAGGCAGTCGCGGAAACGGATTCGATATTATAAAGCGAATCCGTTGTCCCATCGGACTTCAAAGCCGAAGAGGTGTCGAGATTTACGACGACCCGACCTGACATGGAATTGTAATCCACCTCATCGGTTCCAGCCCCGCCGTCGATGACGTCATTTCCGCCACTCGCCGTAACAATGTCATTACCACTGAGGCCACGGATTATGTTCGCTCCACCCGTTCCCGACATACTTGGGTTGTCGCCGTTGGTTCCATTGATCCATGGGTTTGCGCCGCCGATCGTCAGTCCGAGCGTGTTGCTCGGATCAATGCGGTAGATCATATCGGCAATGCCGATCTTGGAACCATCCAACAGGAACTCAATCGACTCGAGACGGTTTGCTTCGGACGTCAGCCAATCAGCAACACGAACTTCATCGTAGGCTCCAGTCGTGGAATTCGGATCTGCTATCCTGATCAGAAGGTCGCTGCCAGACAAGAGGTAGCTGAATTGAGTACGAACGACATCGTTGCTTCGAATCCAAAGCCGATCGGTTCCTCCGCTGTCCGAAATCGTGTCGGCTTCGTTCACACTACCGTCAACGCGCGCGTCACCCCGAAGGAAAAGGTAGGAGTCGTTACCGGATCCACCGTACAGGGTATCGGCACCCTGGTGACCGAAGAGCCAGTCGTTGCCATCAAGGCCCCAAAGCGTGTTGCCTACGCTATCGCCGTAGATGAAGTCGGTCTCACTCGTCCCCGAGATATTCTCGACGTTGGTGATGGTGTCCGTGCTGTTCGTCGCACCCGAGGACACCACGACCTTCGTAACCGTGTTTGCTGCCAAATCGGCGGTGATACGAACGCCAGAAGCCACGAAGTTGTACTTGGCTGTATCTATCCCTGAACCACCGTCGATCGTGTCGTTCCCTTCGCCGACTACGATCTCGTCGTCGCCGTCCTCGCCATAGATCTTGTCGTTGCCCCCACGGCTAACCAGCTTGTTGTCGGCGGCGTTACCGCGAAGCGTATCGTTGTAGTCCGAATCAAGCACCGACTCGATATTATAAAGAGCATCGGTCGTTCCATCGGCCTTCTTCACATAGCCTTGAGTGAGGTCCGCGATGACCCCGCCGGTCATCTCGATGTAGTTGATACTGTCGTATCCGGCGCCACCGTCTATGACGTCATCGCCGCCACCGGCTACAATCGTGTCATTGCCGTCGAAGGTCCGGATGATATTTGCGCTCGCCGTTCCTCTGAAGACGGTATTGTCGCCGTTGGTTCCATTGATCCATGGGTTTGCGCCGCCGATCGTCAGTCCGAGCGTGTTGCTCGGATCAATGCGGTAGATCATATCGGCGGTACTGATTTTCGATCCGTCGAACAGCTCTAGAGACTCTATTCGATGCGATTCGCCATCTGCGAGCCAATCAACGAGTCTAATGGAGTCAAAAGCGCCCGACGCAAAGTCGTCGATCCGAACCCAAATATCGTCGCCAGAGACCTGCAAGCTAACGTCAGATCGCGCAATATTGTTGCTTGTATTTAGAAAGACAATCTTGTCGTTTCCTGCAGCATCATAGATGCCGTCAAAGTCACTGTGGGTTGCGTCGTTCAACGCGTTCCCGCGAACAAAGAAATATCGATCATTTCCGTTGCCACCCAGCAACGCGTCGGCGCCATTCCGCCCCCAGAGTACGTCATCTCCGTCTTCGCCGAGGAGTGTTTCCGCGCCGTCTGCTCCATAAATCCAATCATCACTATCGGACCCGTACACACGCTCTATGCTGGCAAGCGTATCGTTAGAACCGTCAGACTTGGTAACATTGGCACCGCTAGAGATGGCTAGATCCAAGACGACTCGGACGCCGGACGAAAGAGTGGTGTAGCTTACGGTATCGAAGCCCTCGCCACCGTCCATCGTGTCATTGCCCTGACTTCCGATGAATGTATCGTTTCCACCCTGGCCGTAAAGCGCGTCGCTTCCACCCCTACCGTTGAGAACGTTGGCTTCTGCGTCGCCGACGAGAACATCGTCGAAGTTACTGCCTTGCAACGATTCAACATTGAAAAGGTGATCGGTCGCCCCGTTTGATTTTGTGACTATGCCTGTTTCTAGGTTCGCATTGACGCTGCCAAAAGCGGTATCATGGTAGGCAACACTATCCCTTCCAGCGCCACCATCGATGACATCATTGCCCTGACTGCCAAAGATTGTGTCGTTCCCATCATTGCCGACGATGATATTGGAACTGCCGTTTCCATTGAGAGTGTTGGCTCCTGCTGTTCCAAAAATGAATGGAGTATTGCCACCGATAGTCATGCCGAGACTATTGAGCGGATCAGCCATGTAGACGATGTCTGCAACACCCACGGCATATCCATCCGCAAACTTTACAGTCTCGACGCGATAGCTTTCCAATTGTTTCCAGTTTCTCACAACGATCCGATCGACCCTAGCTGGGTTCTCCGGATCGCTGACTTCAATAACCAGATCATTGGCAACAATCTTGAAGGTCACTTGATCGGACGTAATACCGGTACCAAATTCGATCTTGTCGGTGCCACCGGTGTCGACGATATAATCCGCTCCTGTCTCACCCAACTCACTCGCATCACCGCGTTCGAAGCGATAGGTGTCGTTGCCAGCTAGGCCATAAGCGACGTCAAAGCCAGGCCCGCCAATCAGGACGTCGGCGCCCGAGGTACCATTGATCGTATCGTTGCCTGAGGATCCAATCAGAAGGAGGTCGGACTTAGAAATATCGAGACTGGCGCCATCGTGGAACTCTAGGACTTCGATCCGGTTCTTCGCCAAACTCCAATTTTGAATTGTGATCTCATCATCAGAGAGAACGCCAGCGGGCGTCTTGACGTTGATGATAAGATCGGCGCCTGCCAGCTGCACCTGTAGATCGGTGAGCCCAATACCCGGGCCAAATTTTATCTTATCCCAACCGGCATCGACCGACGCGCCAGAAACGGTCGCCCAATCGGAAATGGTATCCTGGCCGTCACCGCGGCGATAAACGTATGTATCGTTTCCGGCTCCGCCGCGCACGATGTCTGCTCCGGCTTGACCAACCAGAATATCGTCCCCAGCTTCTCCATCAATAATATCGTCTCCGGCACCACCCAGCACGATATCATCACCAGCGCCAGCAAAGATGTGATCAGGTCCCGCGCCCGATTGAATAAAGTCTCGTCCGCCACCGGTATTGATGTCGTCGCCAAGCTCCGTGCCCACAATGATATTGTTCCCCGACATGTCCGTGAGCGACTGGGAGGACATCTCCGATGCCGAAACACCAAGCTTCGACTCGTAGTTGGCAATTGTAATACTTCGGCCGTTGGCGTTATTTTTATCGGCGAATGAGACAACTAAGTCAGTACCGGATACCGCCACCGAAATGTCCGCAAACGTAGCGCCGTAGCGACTTATGCCGAGCCCCTCGACAAATCCGGCCAACCCACCGACGTAATCCGTCGCAATGCTTTCCTCGTCGAGATGCAGCTCTTTGGCTTTGCTGAGCGTAACCAACCATCCTGCCGCGAAGGCCGAGTCGGGCATCAAGGCAACCACGGCATCAATGACGTCTTTATCGGCGAGGTAGCGCGCATAGTCTACGGCTACCGCGATCTCGCCGTTCAGCTCATTGATCGACGTCGCCGTTGAATTTCTCAGTGCACGCTTAACATAGATATCTCCGCCATCGATCGAAATGGTCTTCAGAGAGGCCAAGAGCTTTGCTTCCACGAACGCCTGTGCAGCAGCAGCATCGGCAAAGCTGACATTGAAGCTCGGTATGGTCTGAGATGCTATCTTGCCGCCGATGCCACCGACGTAGCCTTGAATGAGGTCGCCCAGATTGATCGCGGCCCTCACCTGCAGCTCAAGCAGCTCCAAAGTGCCCGCGGTAGACTCCTCAAACGCTTTTTTCGCGTAAGCATTGGTGGAAGTGGTCGTCGCAGACTTGAGCGCTGCAAGTGCGATCGACTTCGTCGAGGCTTCGGCAGCCGCATTGCGTGCTGCCTCCGTGGTGGCGTTGCCCGGCGGGTAAAGATTGAAATTGATGGCCGCGACGTTGATGCCGTTGATAGAACCACCCAACAGCTTCGCGAAGTCTGAGACCGTATTGCTGACGCCCTGTGCGATACTGAGCTGATACCCCAGATCGACAATCTTGCTGGCGTTCGTGTCCTTGATCACTTCCTTCATGTAGGCGTTGCCGCCAGACAGCGTCATCCGCTTCAGTGCCGTGATAACGGCGAAACTGAACATCGCATCGCCGCGTTCGTTGTCTGGAAGGCTCCCAAATACCTGAGATGCCACAAGGGCACCATTTTCCCTTATATTGACCGAGAAGGCCCCTTTGGAGGGTTTTGCATAGACCTCCACCTCGATTGTCTTAGATCCTGAATACGTCCCGCCGATGGTCTTGATAAGATCGTTCAGGGTATCGACCGCCGCGTCCCGAATCGTCTCGATGCCCTGCAGTGCGGTCCAATCGTCAGACCGGCTGAAGCCGTCCACGAACCGACTTGAGCCGGGGTTCAGCACTAGCGTATGCGAACAATCTGTGTTGTCTGGAATAATGCTACCGAGCCAGTTGCCGGCCACCGTACCAAGCACCGCCCCTATTAGTGCGCCGATACCGGGTAGCACGACGCCCAACACGGCAGTAACAGCCGTCGTCGCAAACCCAGATGCAGCCGCAATTGCTGGCGCAATGCTTCCGATTACCGTCGTCGCAACGGCAGCGGATCCACCTATGACCGATCCTACGGCCGTTCCAATCGAGCTACCTAAGGATCCACCGATGTTTTGCGCCGACACAATTTTAGATGCAAGATAGCTTCCAATAAATGTCGAGAAGCCCTGCGCGATGCCAAATCCTGCTCCGCTGGGCAACGTCGTGCCGTTGCTGAGCACGACAGGCAGATCGAAGGCGTCCGCGCCAAACCCAGTGAAAACATCAAGCTGGTTGGCAACGTTCGAAATGGCTCGGTTGATCAGGGTATTGGCGGCATTCTGAACAAGTGCGCCATCAACGGTGTGATCGATCCCTAAAGCATCGGCCAGTTCGGCCGTGAGGAAATTCGAAATGGAGCCTAGAGACTGCGCCTGCACCGCTTGGAACAAGCTGTTCCCGAATTGACTGAAGCCCTGCTCAACGGCTGTTTCGAAATCTGCAGCGGGGGGAAGACCATCAAGGCCAAAGTAGCGATCAAACGACCCGCCAACGTTTGACAACACAGCCGAGAGCGCGGAGCCAGCCGCAATCTTTGCAAACGTGTTGTCACCGGCGAGATAATTGCCCAGCGTCGAACCGAAGATTGTGCCAACTTGGCTGAGTGTAATTGCCGCCGGCAATGGTGGCGGAGTGTACTGTCCACCCGAAGAGGTGTGATGCACCTCCGTTTCCCAGTTTTCAACTGTAAGGGTGTCATTACCTTCAACGGCGCCGGCTTCGTCGCGGCCGTCAGCGCCGTAGATCGCGTCTACGCTCACACCACCGACCTCGACGCTGGCGCTGATAACATTGCCATCCGCATCAACGGTGGTTGTGGAAGCTTCCCATTGAGATCTAGGGTTGCTGACTGCGAATGTAACTGACCCGTCTTCGTTCTGGGTAGCGGATGCCTGAACATTGCCGGTGGTGTCAGCTATAAAAGAGTTGGCTTGAAAACCCGGGCCACCGAGATTCATGCGCTGGTCCGATAAAACCATTCCCTTCACAGCACTGCTCGGCGCCACCTGCTGTTCTCTGCATTCATCTATTTCGGCGAGAAATTGTCCGAAAACATCGTCGAGGCTGATTGAAGGATTTGCCGTCGCCTGTTGCGACCACGATTGGTAGACAAGCTCTGCTGCCGCACTGGCGCTTTCGGGCGTCAGCCCCAATGAAAGGAAGCCACTTGTGATCGTGTTATTCGACCCGTGCAGGAATTGGTCAGGCTCCCTGAAGCGAACGTCAATTCCAGAAAGGAGGTTCCAAGTACACTGATAAGTGGTTTCCGCAGAAGCCGATGCAGCAGTCGCAGGATCCACTCCTTCGCCGGCAGAACCGCTTCCACCTACGTTGTTCTCTGCCGCCGATCTCAAACTCCCGGCAAACTGCAAATACGGCAGGGCAACAGCTGAGAAACTGACATTGTTCCCAACCGTCGATTGAGTGGCATAGGCTATGCGCCCGCCTAGCCTTTCCGCGAGCGTGGCCGCTCCACCAAAGTCACCCGCCGCAATTTTTGCGTCGATTTGAACTTTGGTCGTCAAGATGTCGACACCGACGAGCTGAGCGGCGTTTGCGCCGGCGTACACTGCATCTGGTCCGGTCAAAAAGGATGCAATTCCTCCGGGGGGAATACGACCCACCGCCGACACGACCAGCGCGATATCCGACTGACTGTAGGGAGATAGGCTGCCTATTGAAACCGCATGGAGGAAATCGCCGGCGAGCCTCAGCGGGATAGTGCCGTCCGCAATCAATTCGCCCGCCGTCATTGCTGCGTCGAAATCTAGTTGCGTACTGGCTTCCTTCAGGGTTCCACCCTGGTAATCGACCTCCGTAACAAGAGATCCATCGCTGGCTTTCGTGACTGTGACAGCTCCGCCTGCCACGATCTTCGTACGACCCGCGGGCAAGCCGGAGCTGTCGAATCTTGTGAGAGACGAGAGGTCGCCATCCTGCGCGTATTCATATTCAAGTGTCTTAACGCCATTCTCAAACGTTATGACTTTGCGGCTTGGCCCGCGATCATCCACGATGGCGGAAATGTTCCCAAACTCTCCGCCCAAGCCGCGGCCCAAAATCTCGGTGTAGACGACACCTCCCGACACCGGATCAAAGTATTCTCTCACCCAATCGCCTGCATCGGGATCGTTAGGATCGTTGCTAATCAACTGGGAAGTCGTGGTCTCGTATTGTTGCCCATCGAGCAATAGGGGACCCGACTCAGATGTATCGGGGTCGATCTGCCCCGTAACATAGCGCTGGTAAGCCGCAATGCCGTCGTTATTGATGAGGCCAGCGGCATTGAGGCCGATGGACGCCACATCCAATCCAGCGTCGATGACCTCCTGTATCTTCTCTTGGGCCCATGTTGCGTTGGTCTTATATTGCTCATAGCCGGGCATGGCTTGAAGGCCTTCGGCAGCCTTTCCAAGAGCATCCCACACTGGATCGCCCTTATTGAAGTGAGCCATTAGCTTGACGGAATCGACAATCGCGTCGCCGTTCAAGAGGAGTTCGAACATGCGCTTAGCCGCGAGCGTCGGAACGAGTGCAGCAGCGGCCGTCTCGAATCCTGCTCCCGCTGCCAGACCCGTCAGAGTTTCCTGGTTGAAGCCAACTCCCAATGCCTCTGCTGCCTCATCAAAGGATACCGGGCGCTCCAATTCGGCAGCCATCGCCTTGCTGGTAGAGTTGATCGCGAAAATCAGTGCTCCAGCGCCAATGGCCAAGGCAACGCCGGACATATTTGAAAGCTTAGCAGCCAGAGTTTGTGCAAAGTGCCTTGTGTTCAGACTAACTGTGCTTGGATGTATGTGTAGGTCATCGGCAAACTTAGCTGCAATCTGCTCGGGAGTGCTATACGTCGCCATATTGAGGGGCGAGGTCTCGTTCAAAGGATTAAGCAGCGGATCGTTGTTGACGCCTAACTGGTAAGCAGGATGATTCGTGAGGTCTGAATTGAAAGTAAGAGTCGGCGTATCAAAAAATTCCCGATAAAAGTTCCTCCAAAGTACGCCTGCATTCAAATCGCCGCGAGCCTTGTTAATTGTATTGATCTTCAGTCCGCCATTGGGATTGACGAGCTCCGCTCGCATGAAGCCGACATAACCGCGAACCTTGGAAACCTGGGCTTCGAGCCAAGCTTGCTCTCCCGCCGTTCCCTCTACAGTAGTTTCGTATACTTTATCAAATGACGCAAAGAAGTCCGCCTGCCACTTGTTGTAATTAGGGTGTCCACCAGTGTGGGTGGAACCTTGTAGAAAGTCCTCGACGCCGGCGACGTGGGTCGCATATTCGGTGCCGACTTTTTGGATCAGCGCAACGCCATTCTGAGAGAAGTCATTTTGTGTAAAAAGTCCCGCCGCCTCAAGCGCCTTAAGAAATGGAGAGTCTTCAAACACATCCGTTGCGATGACATGGTGATTGGCGTACGTCAGGACACCTGCCGGTGATGGGACGTTTACAAAATTTGGGGTTGTACCAACCCAATTGGCCCGGCCTGATGTGCTACCCACGAGAATTCTCTCCCTCCAAGAGTTTGGCTCAGACGCTGCGTCGCAAGCTCTCAGCTATTTCAAAATGCACTTCTTGATGACGTCCAAACCTCGGAACTTGTGCGCACGATATCGGCGCAGCAGCTCAGGAGAAAACATGAATTCTGCGCCGCCTTTGAGATACCAGAAGTGGTGCCCCTCCACGGGCTCGCGACGGATGTAGCAGGCCTCGTCCTCACTGGCTGAAATATGGAACCGTCCATCTGGCCCGATTTCGCCGCGACCTGTCCGACCACTCCAAAAAACCGTTCCCTCGGGAATTATCGCGTCGATCACCGGGGGACGAACAATCAGGTAATAAGTGCCGTGATCGCTCACCCCCTTGATGGGCCGCGTCGATTGCACGTGGATAGGATGAAAGACGTGGCGGCCTGGCTCGAGCTCTTCCAACCAATCGCGGAATTGCGGACACACGATATGCGGACCCGTCGACCAGCCCATGATCTCAGGTGCCCCGCGACTCTTGGGATCAAAAATGAGTTCGCGCGGAAAATCGGCCATCTCTTCCGGGGTGAGCGTTTCGCCGCGCTTAAGTCTAGTTACGACCAAACCACATTTTCGATGATCCGGCCGATATTCCTTGTAGACGCCCCCACCAGTAACAGATGAACGCACGACGTAAACGTAGTCGTCATCGCTGAGCTTGGGCGGGCGTGCTTTGGATTTCGATGGTGTCTTCATTTGAGCGACGCGTCCATGTTTCCGGAGAGCCACATCACAGCACTCTCACTTGCCTGCCATCTTTGGTGGCAGCGAGAAAACTCACCTGCCTCGACGGGAACACCTTGTCCTTCAGGTCCTTCACCATCTCTTCCGCACCACCGAATGGGGCGATCACTTCGACGATCCAGAGCTTGTCGCCTGATTTCCAATCCTGCGGGCGCAGCTTCGTCGTGCCCTGCGCGAGCCTTTCAGCGACCTCGTCTGAAACATTGGCCCATAACACCACCCCGACCGGCTTATCCGTCGCATAGTAGGTACGAAACTGCTGCAACATCACCGGCGTCATCACGAACCACTCAAGATCCGAGATGAAGAACTGTTTGTGCGACGGGCTCTGGGACATCAGCCAAACGATTTCACCAAGAACCGCCGAGATCGTTCTGGCGCTTCCCTCTGGCGGCGCGTGAGAAAACAATCCCGACCCGTTCGACGATGCACCTTGCGATGCCCCTCCCTGATCCATTTTCTTCGTATTCATGGCGCGCAATCCGCTCCTATTGGCCCGATTTTGATCCAACGTGCTTGTGCCCGAAAGTGTTGTCTGCTTCGAGACGGTCGCACTCTTGGACATCGTACCCGGCAATGAGGAGGAACGCCAAGCAGGTCCTGCTGGCATAAGATGAGGTCCGGCGCGTTCCTGCTCGCCAAGAGCATTTTCGCGCGACACCATTGGAGGAATGTTTTCGAACGACGCGGGGTTAGATGCAGTCATCGCACCCATGTGGGCGCACACAAGTCCAGGCAACTTCTCCACCCCAAGAGACTTCACAGGCCCACCAAAACTACTCATGCATAAGCCACAGACCAAACGACAATAGGCCTCCTAGCACGCCGGCAACCACCGGCACAATTAATTTTGTCCGCCGTCTGCCTATCATTGGTCTGACGTACCTCAAAACCTAGCCGGTCAATCCTCGAACTTACCTGGCTTAACCAAAAGGCCATTTGCAATCGCGCATAGCTCTAGTGCGATCGGCTCATACGTTCAGCGCACATGCCATATCGCGCTATAGACAAATGCCGCGCTTGTGGTAGGACGTGCGCAGATCAAGATTGCCGTTGGACATTTTCCGATTGTGAGCATCCTTAACTAACCGATGCAGAAAGTCTCGCGTCCTGATGAGGAGCCAGCTCCTTCGTTCATCCCACGATCGCCGCCAAATGTAGATACGGGGCTTGAAGCACTCGTACTCCTGCTCGCGTTCCACGAAATTCCTTCTGACCCTACGACGCTCGCGCGTGAGTTCGCGCCAAATGGCGAAGCAATCGGATCGATCGCTATCGTGCGGGCTGCGCGCGCCAAGGGCCTCAAGGCGCGCAAGACACGCGCTAAACCAACGCGCATCGCCAAGCTTCCTTTGCCAGCCATCGCAATCGATCGCGATGGCAAATTCTTCATTCTTGCCAAGACCGTAAAGGGGGCGGTCCTCGTCAAAGAGGCCGAAAAGCCGCCGGCAGAATGGAGCGAGGCACACCTTTCAGAGCGTTGGAGCGGCGACGTCATCTACATGACGCGTCGCGCAAATGTAGCTGGGGACAGCGTCCGGTTCGGACTCGGCTGGTTCGTGCCTGCGGTCGTCAAGTATCGTGAGCTATTCACGGAGGTACTTGTCGTCTCGTTTTTCTTGCAGATCTTCGCACTGATAACGCCACTCTTTACCCAAGTCGTAATCGACAAGGTGCTCGTTCACCGTGGTCTCACAACACTCGACGTGTTGGTGGTCGGCCTTCTCGCACTTGGTCTTTTTGAGGTCGTGCTGACCGGGCTAAGAACCTATGTGTTCGCCCACACCACAAGCCGAATCGATGCACTGCTCGGGGCGAAACTGTTTCGTCATTTGCTCGCCCTTCCAATTTCCTATTTCGAGAGCCGACCAACCGGTCAGACAGTTGCCCGCGTGCGTGAGCTGGAAAATGTCAGAAACTTCCTGACGAGTTCTGCGCTCACTCTGGTTATCGACTTGGCATTCACCGTCGTCTTTTTCGCAGTGATGTACTGGTACAGCCCAAGACTGACAGCGGTCGTGGCCATGTCCCTTCCCGTCTACGTCGTGCTGTCACTTGTCCTTAGCCCCCTCCTGCGACGGCGTGTTGAAGAGCGGTTCGAGCGCGGCGCGCAAAATCAGGCTTTTCTGGTCGAGACCATATCTGGCGCAGAAACTCTCAAAGCCATGGCGGTGGAGCCGCAAATGCGCCAACGATGGGAAGAGGTGTTGGCTGGATACGTCAGAGCGTCCTTCCGCACCGTGTCTCTTGGATCATTCGGTGCGCAATCAGTTACGCTGATAAACAAGGTCGTCATGGGGCTCGTGCTCTGGTTGGGGGCCCACGCCGTCATGAGTGGGCAACTCACGATCGGTGAGCTTATTGCCTTCAACATGCTAGCGGGACAGGTTAGCGGCCCTATTCTGAGACTTGCGCAACTAGCCCAAGATTTTCAGCAATTCCGAATTTCGGTGGCGAGGTTGGGCGACATCCTCAACACCAATCCTGAGGCTCAGACTTCAGCAACGCATCCGAATTTGCCACCTATTCGCGGTGAAATCCGTTTTGAAAACGTCACCTTCCGATATCGGCCTGGTACGCCTGAGGTTCTCCGAAACCTTTCGCTTTCAATCGAGCCGGGACAGGTGATCGGCATCGTGGGGCGCTCCGGCTCCGGCAAATCCACTCTTACGAAGCTGCTCCAGCGCATGCACGTACCGGAACAAGGACGGATACTTGTAGATGGCGTTGACATTTGCTTGCTCGACCCGGCTTGGTTGAGACGCCAGATTGGTGTCGTTCTCCAAGACAATATTCTGTTCAATCGCACGGTTCGCGACAATATCGCACTCAGCTTTCCGGCAATGTCCATGGAAAAGGTCATGACAGCGGCGAAGCTTGCAGCCGCGCACGACTTCATCCTCGAACTTCCTCAAGGATATGACACCGTGCTCGAAGAACGCGGCAGCAACCTGTCAGGCGGCCAGCGTCAAAGAATTGCCATCGCCCGTGCTCTCGCGACAGAGCCGCGCATTCTCGTGTTCGATGAGGCAACCTCAGCACTGGACTATGAAAGTGAGGCGATCATCCAACGCAACATGCGCGTTATCTGCAGCGGAAGAACCGTCTTCCTCGTGGCACACCGTCTCTCGACGGTACGACGAGCTGATCGTATTCTCGTCATGGAGAAGGGACAAGTCGTGCAAGATGGTCCGCACAACGAACTCGTCAATCAGCCCGGGCTTTATGCCGAATTGGTGCGTCAGGCAGCCTGAGAGAAAGTCCGTTTTCCATGTCCAACAAATCAAACTCGCTTGGCATGACACGCGAAGAATTGGAGTTCTTGCCTGCCGCATTAGAGGTCTTAGAAACGCCCCCACGACCGGCTGCAAGGCTGAGCGCATTGACAATCTGCCTGTTTTTCCTATCGGCAGTTCTTTGGGCTATATTTGGCCGTGTCGACACTGTCGCCGTCGCGCAAGGGCAGATCGTTCCTAAGTCTCGCGTCAAGTTGATCCAACCACTCGAAACAGCAATCGTTCGAGCTATCCACGTTCAGGACGGTCAGTTCGTCAAGGCGGGCGACGTCCTGATCGAACTCGACCCAACAGACGCAGCTTCCAACTACGGCGCCCTCCGTGCCGATCTCACCAAGGCTCAGTTGGATGCCGCGGTGACAGAAGCGCTCGACAGCAACGATCCAGACGGAAATTTTCAGCCCCCCAAAGATGCGCCCAGCATATTGGTCGAGGCCTCGAAGGCCCAGCTGCACGGCGAACTTGAAAAGCTAGCAGCAGTCCTAGCGATGCAATCATCCGACCTAGAGGAACAAGAAGCGTCGCTTGCAACCTACCAATCACAACTCAGAAAGGCTCAATCCGCAGAGCCACTCGTAGAAGAACGATTGGCAGGCCTTGAGCAGCTCAACGCAAAGAATTTGGTTCGCAAGCCCGACCTCTTTGCGACGCGCCAGCAAAAAATTGACAATGCATCGGAACAAGAATCCGCCCGATCAGCAATCGCCCAAACTCAGTCTCGCATAGAATCGAGACAGCGGAAGATCGAGGAGGCGCGTGCAAGTTTTAGAGCCGATGTTCTCCAAAGACGCGCGGATGCTCTCCGACGCATAGCTTCACTCGAACAACAATTGAAAAAGGAAGAACAAAGGCAAAAGGATCGTCTCCTGCGGGCACCGGTTGATGGAACCGTCCTTGGTTTGGCAATCTTCACGGTCGGCGGCGTCGTATCGACGAAAGACGTACTTCTTCGAATTGTCCCCGCTGAGAGCGAACTCCTTCTTGAAGCCACCGTTCTCAATCAGGACATCGGCTTCGTCGAGGTTGGGCAAGCCGTAGAGATAAAATTGGAAACATTTCCGTTTACGCGATACGGGCTTATCGACGGTGAGGTCAGGGAGGTTTGGAGGGACGCAATCCAGGACGAGAAGAAGGGGCTCGTCTACAAAGCTGAAGTTTCCCTTAAGCAAAAGGATATTCGAGTTGGAGATCGTTGGGTGCCATTGTCACCCGGCATGGCAGCACAGGCCGAGATTAGGACTGGAGACCGACCCGTTATTCAATATTTTTTGTCCCCACTTCTGCGCTATCGTAGCGAAGCGCTTCGCGAACGCTGAACCGCGCAAATAGCGAAATCACTGCTCAAAAAGTTCCTATGATTGTCGAAAAACATTACAGACCTACCGGAGCTATCACTGTTTGGCTTGTCGCTTGCGCTTAGCCTCTGATCAAGCGGCCGCCCAGCGATGGGCCCTTTTATTTTGAACGAGTCACAGGGAATCCTACAAAACAACAAAGCAGCGCCGGCTCGCCACTCTGTTGCAAGATAGTGCACTTCAACTTCAATTCTTCAAACTCGCTGGACTTCCTCGTCAAAGCAAGCCGTACTGAGTGCGTTCGGGCGCACGTAGCGTCTCCTTGCACAACCTCGGCACAAACCCGGGGCTTTGGGTGGTGCGAACGCCATCAATCTGGCTGGCGACAAAAGGAGACCGCAACATGACGCGACGTAGTAAGCCGAAATCACAAACCACCCCTCCCTCAAAGACGGCGGCTTCCGCCCGCTCAACATCGGTAGAACCGACATCCAAAACTCATAGAGTCATCGGGCTGCTGCAAAACAAGCGTGGCGCGACGATTTCCGAGTTGGCGGCTGCAACCGGTTGGCAGGCGCATAGCGTTCGCGGCTTCCTTTCGGCAACAGTGCGCAAGAAACTCGGACTTGAACTGCGTTCCGAAAAGCGGGCTGGTGAGGCGCGGCGCTACCATGTCGAAGGATGAGCTTGACCGAAAGGGCCGCAAACCATCTCTCGACGACATAGCGGCCCATCTCATTCGATTGAGCACAAGCGACGCAGATGAACTGCGGGCGTTTTGGCGAGAGTACTTTGGCCGCCCTGCGCCATCGCGTTTTAGGCGCGATATGATGGCCCACGTCCTCGCCTACGATATTCAGGTCAAGGTTCGTGGCGGATTGTCAAAGGCCACCACGAACCAGCTCGATATGATCGCAGCCGAAGAGTTTGGTGAAACGATCCGGAAAGGCAGGCAGCGCCTCCCGCCCGGCACTCGCCTGGTTCGCGAGTGGCACGGTGTGACGCATGAAGTCTATGTGACCGACGGCGCATTTATCTGGCAAGGAACGGCGCACCGTTCCCTCTCAGCGATCGCGCGAGCGATCACCGGCACACGATGGAGCGGACCGGCCTTCTTCGGGATTCGCTCGCTGAGCGAGGCGATGCATGGCTGACCGCGTCCCCTCAAACGAAGTCCATGTGGTCTTCGCAATGCTTACGGCTGAGTTTGAAGATGCCTCAACGATCGCCGCCGGAGTGCAACGCGTTCAAACCCCTGCCAGAGCAAAAAGAGCCCTTCGCAGTATCCGCAAGATGGCGCGTCGGACCGAGCAGCTTCTGGATCACCTTGAGGCTCTTCTAGAATGAAGCGAAAGCGCTGTGCGATTTATTCGCGCAAATCCTCTGAGGAGGGCCTCAGCCAAGAGTTCAACTCGCTTGATGCCCAACGGGAGTCTTGTGAGGCCTACATCACCAGTCAGCGTCACGAGGGCTGGCATCTGCTGCAAGACGCTTACAACGATGGTGGCTTCTCTGGCGGGACCATGGACCGTCCAGCGTTGGTACAGCTGCTGTCAGATATCCGCGCCCACAGAATAGATGTGGTGGTCGTCTATAAAGTGGATCGCTTGACCCGGTCTTTATCCGACTTTGCACGAATCGTGGACATCTTCGATGCCCATGACGTTTCGTTTGTGTCCGTGACACAGTCCTTCAACACGACAACCTCGATGGGCAGGCTGACACTCAATGTCTTGTTGTCGTTTGCGCAATATGAACGGGAGGTCACCGGGGAACGCATCCGCGACAAGATCTCCGCCTCCAAAAAGAAGGGGCTTTGGATGGGTGGGTTCTTACCCATCGGCTATTCTGCCAACGGCCGAACGCTCGTGGTCCTACCTGATCAGGCAAAAAACGATCCGTTTGATATTCGAGCGCTATCTGGAATTAGGAACCGTACGCAAACTCGAGGCTGAGTTGATTGCCTCAGGCATCCATGCGCCGACGCGAACAGCAGGTACCAATCGGGTCTTTGGAGGGCGTCCGTTCACGCGGGGCCAGCTCTATAAGCTGCTCGGCAACCCTATCTACTGCGGAGAGATCCGCCACAAAGCCACGCGATACCCCGGTCAGCACGAAGCAATCATCCCATCTGACATGTTCCAACGGGTGCAGACGTTGCTCGCCTTGAACACGCAAGGCCATCGGACGGGCCGCGGTTCAAAGTCTCCTAGCCTGCTTGCCGGACTGTTGGTGGATAAGGATGGCGATACGCTGGTTGCCAGTCATGCAACCAAGGCCGGCAAACGCTATCGCTATTACGTTGCGCGCTCCTTGCACGAGGCAGGAGCGTGTCGCAAGCAACGCGACGCTTCACGTAGCGGCTGGAGATTGCCGGCCGATCAGATCGAGCCGCTTGTGATCGGGGCCGTTCGGCATCGGTTGTTGGACACAAGCTGGCTCATCGATACGGCCAAGCTTCTGTTTGCCAGCGATCAGCTGTTGGGCGCTCAAATACAATCCGTGACACGTGCGTCATCTGAACTTCACGGCAAACTCGCTGATGGCGATCCAGTCGGACAGCGAGAAGCGATGCTCAAGATCATCAAAAAGATAGACCTTGGCAGCGATAGCCTCGCAGTCGTTTTTAAACCGAGGGGACTGGCCGATGCGTTGGGCGTGCAGGCAAGCGGTATCGTCAGCCAGCCCATTCGCTTCGAAGTCCCAATCGCACTGCGGCGCCGGGGCGTGGAAATGAAACTCATCCTCAATGCCCCGGGTCAGTTGCCGGAAGCCCCCGACGCAACAATGATACGCGCCATCGCAAGGGCACGACGATGGTTGTCCGATTTTGTCGAGGGCCGCTATCGGACAATTCAGAATATCGCAGACGCCTACGCCACAGATCCACGCTACGTTGCACGCCACCTCCCCCTGGCATGTCTTTCACCACGCATCGTTGAAGCAATCATCGCAGGACGTCAGCCACCTGAGTTGACGACCTGGTCCCTCCTCAACCGCATTGATCTTCCGCTGGACTGGGACCTTCAAGCGCGCCGTCTCAGCTTTGACAAATAGCCCGCCGCGCGAAGCGGACTGCGCGAAGCGCGCAAGGAGAAAACGCGCGGATGATTGCCACTTTGAGGGGCAATTTTCGGGGTCTTTGAAAACGGAGAAAGCGCACGCGCGAAAAAGCGCCCATTTGGGCGCCTAATACGCCGCGCAAATCTGATTTTTAGTCTTTAATATCAAGTAGTTAAGTCGTGGCGGAGAGGGAGGGATTCGAACCCCCGGTACCCTTGCGAGTACTCCGCATTTCGAGTGCGGCGCGATCGACCACTCTGCCACCTCTCCTGGTGCCGTGGTGCCCTAAGGCAGGACCCGGCTTGTAGCTTCTCAAGCTCAGCAGCGCAAGAGTGCTGCAAGCGGACAAATTGCGCTCCGCGATCAGTTAGTTGGATATGCGCCAATTCAGGTCGAGGGCCTCGGTGGCAGCCCGACCGTGCTCGTAACCGCGCGCCAACATCCGCCCCGTCTTGGCGTCGGCAACCATGGCAATACGTGTGCGCTCGTTGAGAATTGGAGGCGCGAGCCATCCGAAGTCGCTATCGAAGTCCGCGCCAATGCCCGCCATCATGCGCGCACGCCCCGGACTGTTGATGCCGCGGGCGTGACCATACCAACCCGCAGCTTCCCAGTGGTTAGCCGCGACCTGCGCACCTTCGCGAACACGAAAGTCCGTCTCCGTGCGTTCGATCACGGCAAGCTCATGCGGTTTGACGCCCGCAATGGAGAATATCGCCGGGGTGGCCATGGGCGCCCGGCATAAAATTTCCTTGGCCCGGGCAAAGGACTCCGCATGCTCGGAAACCTCGCGCAACACATGCGCGGGGGTAGGATGTGGCATACCCCAAACGCGTCGGCGGCCTGAGGCCCAGTCGAAATAATAGATCCCTGACGACTTGCGCATAGGTGCCTGATTAAGCGCGGCAGAGAACCGTTGTGGCGCCATCACCTGCAGAACACCTGAATATCCGGGCCAAGTCAGAATAGCGAAAGGTCCCGCCGAAGCCCCGGCCACACGCGCCCCCACGAGATTGCGGCCAAGCCCCGCTGTCCGCCAATCGAGCACGCGGATGAGCCTCGCTGAGGAATGATCTTCGCTCGGAGCGACGCCGCACGTGCAGCCCCACTCGTAATTGACGGAAAAAAAGTATGCACCAGGCCGACCCAGCGCCTGCGCGATCTCATCGATCTCCGATAGATGCGCATTACCGTGGCGCACCAACCAGGCACGCGTGACCTTGTCCAACAAAGACAACGCGCGGCTCGGATACCCGCGCGTAGCGGCGTTGAAGAGATCGTTGGCGCGAGGGCGGAAACGCACGAGCGTCGCTATAGGAAAATCCGTGCCGGTCTCAATCACGGGAATGGCCGGCAAGGGCCTGTAGTCCGCACTTGTCGCGCGGCCAATGCCCTGCTCAGATTCCTTAAGTTGGCCAGACATCTCTCAGCCGTCCCCTTTCATCCGCGTGACATATGAAGTGCTCCAGCCGTTTCCAAGGCCAGAGTGAGACGCTGAATAGGAGATTGTGCGGAGAAGGTCGGGCGGGCCGAGGCTATCGAGGACCCCAAACGTCCAACCGCCGACCCTCGAAACCCCCACGTCCGGCGATCGGGTGGCTTCTTGGAACGGCGGTTGAAACAAGATGGATTAAAGAGGCTAACCCGACGAGGCGCTTTGACCTGCATCAATCACCCCTTTCAATCTCTCCCGGTCATGTGGACACAATTGACAACGGCCGGAAAAATCGACAAAAGATGCCTCCAACGCGACGGCTTCCCGCCAGTCGCGCTCAACGCGCTGCCCGAGGCCATAGCCGGATTTCCGGCAACCCTTTGAAAAGTCCGCCTTTTTATAGGCGGCGCCACAGGGCGCGGACAACGAAAGGATAAGACCCATGTACGCTGTCATCAAGACAGGCGGAAAGCAGTATCGCGTTGCCAAAGACGACGTCGTCACGATCGAGCGGATCGCAGGCGATGCCGGATCCACGATCGAGTTCAGCGAGGTACTCCTCGTCGGCGCGGGTGCGGATGTCAAAGTTGGTACGCCGGTCGTCTCTGGCGCCAAGGTTACCGCAGAACTCGTCGAGCAGACGCGCGGACCAAAGCTCATCGCTTTCAAGAAGCGCCGCCGCAAGAATTCCCGCCGCAAGAAGGGCCATCGCCAGGACCTTTCGACCGTGCGCATCACGAACATCACAGGCGCCTAACGGCAGCCGGATCACACGAGGACTTTGAACGATGGCACAAAAGAAAGCAGGCGGCTCAACGAAGAACGGCCGCGACTCAGAATCGAAACGCCTTGGCATTAAGCGCTACGGCGGCGAACACGTAATTCCTGGAAACATCCTGTGCCGCCAGCGTGGCACTCAGTGGCATCCAGGCACGGGCGTCGGCATGGGCACCGATCATACGATCTTTGCCGTGCAGGAAGGCACCGTGGAGTTTGCCAAGAAGCGCAACGGCCGCATCTTCATCTCGGTGCGCCCGGTCAAGGCAGAAGCCGCCGAGTAACCGGCGCTTCAAAAAGAACACACGAGAGTTCGAGACTAAGAGGGGATGGCACGCCGTCCCCTCTTTCATTTTGATAGATGTGCCCTCACAGTTGTCGCGCTTTTCCCATGTCCGCCCCGCTCACGACCAAGCGCCTGACCTTACGTACCCTGACTGCTGACGATGCGCCACGCATCGCCGAGCTTGCCGGAGAGTGGGAAATCGCCAGCATGACGGGCCGCATTCCGTATCCCTACTCCAGCCAAGACGCGCTGCACTGGGTTACCGATTTGGCGGAAGGCGAAATCGTCTACGGCATTACACTGAAGGGCGAGTTGATCGGCATCTGCGGCTATACACCCGATGGAGGTGGAGTTGCAGAGATCGGCTATTGGATCGGCCGCGACTACTGGGGTAAGGGTTACGCCACTGAAGCGGCCCGAGAACTCATCAACTCAGGCTTCCGCAAAGGCGGGATCCGCCGTTTCACCTGCTCGCATTTCATCGGAAATGAAATGTCTCAGCGCGTCATTTCTAAACTCGGCTTTCGTCTGCTCGGGTTGAGTTCAGGCTGGTGTGCAGCGCGTGGAATGGACATGCCCACCATGCGATATGAACGACGCCGTCCGCTGACGGCGAGACTGAAGGTATTTGCGTCATGAAGTTTCTAGATCAGGCCAAGATCTACGTGCGTTCCGGCGACGGTGGCAACGGTTGCATCGGATTTCGCCGCGAGAAGTTCATCGAGTTCGGCGGCCCCGATGGCGGCGACGGCGGACGCGGCGGCGATGTGTGGATCGAGTGCGTGCCCAATCTCAACACGCTGATCGACTATCGCTATCAGCAGCATTTCAAGGCCAAGAATGGCCAAGGAGGGATGGGCCAGAACCGGGCCGGTGCCAACGGCGACGATATAGTCGTCAAAGTGCCGCCTGGAACCCAGGTGTTCGCCGAAGATAACGAGACGCTGATCGCCGACCTCACCAAGCCGGGAGAACGCTTCCTGCTCGCCAAGGGTGGCAATGGCGGTTTTGGCAACGCGCATTTCAAGAGCGCAACCAATCAAGCTCCGCGGCATGCTAATCCGGGCCTGCCTGGCCAAGAGCTGACCATCTGGCTGCGCATGAAGCTGATCGCCGACGCGGGACTTGTCGGTCTGCCTAACGCCGGCAAGTCAACGTTCCTTGCAGCAGTATCGGCCGCAAAACCCAAGATTGCGGGATATCCCTTCACGACGCTGCATCCAAATCTTGGCGTCGTGCGAGCGGGCGACACCGATTTTGTTTTGGCCGACATCCCGGGTCTTATCGAAGGCGCACACGAAGGCGCCGGCCTCGGCGATCGCTTCCTCGGACATGTCGAGCGGTGCCGCGTTCTCCTTCATCTGGTCGATGCGACCGACGAGGATGTTGCGGCGGCATACAAGATCGTGCGCGGGGAGCTGAAAGCATACAGCTCCGATCTCGCCAAGAAGAAAGAGATCGTAGCACTGTCGAAGGCTGACGCCCTCGATCCCGAGACGCTCAAGGAAAAAGCGGCGCAACTTAAGAAAGCGGCGCGCAAGACTCCGCTAGTGCTTTCTGCTGTTTCGGGACAAGGGGTGAAAGATGCGCTTTACGCGCTCACCCGCGAGATCGCCCGTGCGGATGCGGCAGAAAACGAAGAAACTGAGGACGACGCGCCCTGGAGACCATAACGACAACTGTTGGCTCTTCTTCTGTCAACGTGCGCCGAAAACGTATTGATGCAGGATCGACGGCCCTTCGATAAGGTCGACGCCGAGCGCACTTTTGACGACGTAGCCTAATAGCACGCACGCGACGAACGCCACGCCGACGAGCAATAACGTCAGGACTGCGTAAAAACCTGCAGCTCGCCGCGCCCGTGATTGCCCCTCTTGCACAAGACGCGAAAGTGAGCGGCGCTCCCGCCCAGCCATCAAGGCGACGTAGAAGCGACGGCCGAAAAGCGGAATGCTCGCACGATAGTCGATGACGTGCTGAGGTGGGTCGGGAATAAGCGCGTCCGAAATACAATCGAGCTGTTGACTTGTCAGCGAGTTGCGCACGTACGGAGGCAGCCTGGCCAACATGCGCTCGAACTGGAACGGCCTGCGGAATGCAGGTCTGGAGACTTGCCTGAGCGGCCGCCCCTCCAGAGTGATCCAGTGCGGGCGGCTTGCTGTGTCGCAGGGATGCAGAGGCTCCTCGAAAGAGGACATCGCGAAGCACCATCAAGAATGATCGGCTTCGTTGATCGAAGCCCTGTGTCTGCTGCAACTATGACGAGTTGCAGTTAAAGGATTGTGAAATCTAAGGTTGTATTATTTCTTTTATGCACGCACAGCTAGCCGTGCCTGGAGTTGGCGCTTTGCCCGTCGATCCTTCCACCGAACAGCAGAATGGCAAGCAGTGGCGCGAAAAAGCCGATTGCCATGGCCGTCGCCAGGAGTGCCGGCAAGTTTTCGTAGTGCCCACGGTCCACAACCAAAAGCATATTGAGGTACTTGGTCTGAAGCGCGCCTGCGACCAGCGCCAGGTTCATCAATGACGCCATCAGAGCAAACCAGCTCGCTCGCCGTCCCTCAGGCGCGTAGATGGCGCACAACGTCAACAGAGGGATCATCGAGAGCTGGGCAAAGGGCGAAGACGCGGCCGTGTCGATGATTGCAATGGTGCGAGCTCCAAAGCCGAACATGCGTTCCGTCCAGTCCTGCAATCCGAGAGTGAGCCCAAGACTGGGAAGGGAAAGAACGGTCGTTACCACCGTCAACCATAAAAGCACCTTAGCGACCGGCCGGCGCGTGATGGCATCCGAGAACATCCAGGTCCCGATCAACGCCAGCGCCGTGCCAATCTGGTTGAGCGTTCCCTGGAACGCTTCATCGAAACCCAGAACGTCGATCGTGAACCACGTATATCCCGATCCCACCGACGGCGCCGCGCGATAAACGAAGATGATGATCGCGGCATAGAAGATCTTGCGCTTTGTCGCCTCGTCGAGATCGCCCACAACGCGCACCAGCATGGCGACCACGACCGCCATCGAGACCATAAAGATGAGTTCTTGGTTGTAGGGGATTTCGAGCACACCGAGCGCCACGACAACAGCGCCGAACACGAGGCCGCCGCCGAGAATGCGCCAATCCAGCGGTCTGCTTTCAACCTTATCCAGTTTCACCAACAGCGCGCCGGTGACGGAGATAAGCGGGATAACGAGACCGATCAAAAACACGGTTTCATACGAATAGATGCTAGCAATCCAGCCCGATATGCCCGCAACGGAAAACATTCCCAGCGACAATGCGAGACGGCCCAATACCTGTACCATGCCAAGATCGCGGTTGATTTCGTCTTTGGGCCGTGGCGTGCCGTCGCTATTGACACGCGCGACGACCTCCGTGCTCATCGCGTCGGCGGTGACATCCTGAAGCACAACGCCAACAATGTTCAGAAACGATCCTAGCCGGTAGATGTTTTCCGGGGTCGCAAACGTCAACCAACCGCCAGCCGCTCCCGCGAGTAAAAGCAGCCCCGAAGCAATCAGCGCGCCGCCGATCATCACATAGACACGCCGCTGCGAACCTAGAATCTCAACCGAGTCCACCAACTCGCCGAACACCATTTTGATGGTCCAGGGCAGCGTCAGCCACACGCTCAAGGACGCAAGCTCAGTCGGCGTCAAGGTGAGATTTTTCTTAATCCAGAAGCTCTCGGCGACCGCGACAAGCCCCAGCGCTCCATAGGCGAAATAGACCATCAGAAGCGGCAGATAGTTCCAGCGGAAGGCTCGGATAGGATTTAGCAGCGCCTTCTTGAGTTGCTCCGCCCAATAGTCGCCCTCAGACGCCTCGTGCGCCGTCATCTGCACGTCCCTTCGATCTGCCCTGATCCGCGATAGGGACCGGCTCTCCCGTTAACCCACACCGGTGCGGGCTTTTCTCTGCTTTCACCTGTCAGGGAAAGATGGCTGCCGCAAGGGGCTTGCCTCCCAGCGCAGCTTGTGGCTTGTCGTGACAAACCCTCAAAACGAATGTGCCAAACCCATGTCCCGCCCCGCCGAGACCACCTCCAGCCACACGCTCGCGCGCCCCGAATGGGCCGATGCGCGCCGTATCGTCGTTAAGATCGGCTCTGCCCTCCTCGTCGAACGCGAGACCGGACGCCTGAAGCGCGAATGGCTAAGCTCACTCATGGACGACGTGGCTGAACTTGCGCGTGCGGGTAAGAGCATCGTGCTTGTCTCTTCCGGCGCCATCGCGCTAGGGCGCAACACTCTGAAGCTTCCCAAGGGACCGCTAGAGTTGGAGCAGAGCCAAGCCGCGGCTGCGGTTGGGCAGATCAGCCTTGCACATGCCTATCAGGAAATGGCTGAACAGCGCGGATTGATCTGCGCCCAGGTGCTGCTCACGCTGGGCGATACCGAGGAACGGCGACGCTACCTCAATGCCCGCCACACTCTTGAGAAGCTTCTCGCGTTGAACGCCATACCGGTCGTCAATGAAAACGATACGGTCGCGACCACGGAGATCCGTTACGGCGACAACGACCGTCTGTCGGCCCGCGTTGCTTCGATGGTATCGGCCGATTGCCTTGTTTTGTTGTCGGACATCGACGGGCTCTACACAGCCCCACCCAACAGCAACCCGGATGCGCAGCACATTCCCCTGGTGACAGAGGTCACGCCGCAGATTGAAGCGATGGCGGGCGATGCCGGCACCGAGCTTTCCAAAGGCGGCATGCGCACGAAGGTTGAGGCGGGTAAGATCGCGCTTGGCGCTGGCACCGACATGGTCATCACCACAGGCAAGGTGCTGCACCCGCTACGGGGTATTTCACAAGGCGCGCGGGTGACGTGGTTCCTCGCCAAGTCGGACCCGGTAACGGCCAAGAAGCGTTGGATCGCTGGGCAACTCGAAGCTTCCGGTCAGATCTTCATCGACGAAGGCGCTGAACGTGCATTGGCTTCGGGCAAAAGCCTGTTGCCAGCTGGCGTGAAGCGCGTCGAAGGCGATTTCGACAGGGGAGATGCGGTCATCATCCGTACGCTCGATGGCCGAGAAGTGGGCCGAGGCCTGATCGCCTACGCCTACGCCGACGCACTTCGCATTATCGGCAAGAAATCGAGCGAAATTGCCGATATCCTCGGTTTCGAGGGCCGTGATACCCTTATCCATCGCGATGACATGGCCTTGCACCGCAAGTAATATCCTGTCAAACGCGACACAAGACAACGAACACGAGAGTGAAATGAACAAGCGCGAAGACATCGAAGGGGACACCGCGAAGCTCATGGCCGGTATCGGCGAAAGCGCGCGATCCGCCTCGCACGCGCTCGCGATTGCCTCGACCGAGCAGAAGAACGAGGCCCTCAAAGCAGCAGCCAAGGCTATTCGTGCTGATATGGCGGCCATCCTGGAAGCAAACGCCAAAGACGTTGCGACGATGGCGTCGGGTGATCGTCCTGCATCGTTTATTGACCGCTTGATGCTGAACGAAAAGCGTATCGAAGCCGTTGCCCGAGGGCTGGAAGAAATCGCGGAGTTGCCCGATCCGGTCGGCACCGTACTGGCGGAATGGACACGTCCCAACGGTCTCAAATTCCAGCGCGTGCGCGTGCCGCTTGGCGTGATTGGCATCATCTACGAAAGCCGCCCCAACGTGACCGCCGATGCAGGCGCGCTGTGCCTTAAGGCAGGAAATGCCGCCATCCTGCGCGGCGGCTCGGAAAGCCATAACTCGAGCGCAGCCATCCATGCCTGTCTCGTCGCGGGTCTACGCGCCGCCGACCTGCCGGAAGCCGCAATCCAGATCGTGCCGACAACAGATCGCGCGGCGGTGGGACACATGCTCAAAGGGCTGAACGGCGCAATCGACGTCATCGTACCGCGCGGTGGAAAAAGCCTGGTACAGCGCGTGCAGGACGAGGCGCGCGTTCCCGTGTTCGCGCATCTGGAAGGCATCTGCCACACCTACGTTGACCGTGGCGCCGATATGGACATCGCGGTGCCCATCGTCGTCAACGCCAAGATGCGCAGAACAGGCGTGTGCGGTGCGACCGAGTGCCTGCTCGTCGACAAAAACGCCCATGAGGATTATCTCACTCCGCTCGTAAAAGCGCTTCTGGAAGCTGGATGCGAGGTGCGTGGCGATGAAGCGACCTGCAAGGTGGATCCGCGCGTGAAGGCCGCCAGCCCTGAAGATTATGGCCACGAATTCCTAGACGCAGTTATCGCCGTCAAGACGGTCGATGGTGTTGACGAGGCTATTGCACACATCGCCAAGTATGGCTCGCAGCACACCGATGCGATCATCACCGAGTGCGAGCCGACTGCCGAGCTTTTCTTGAAGCGTGTCGACTCGGCCATCGTTCTCGTCAACGCTTCGACCCAATTTGCGGATGGCGGCGAGTTCGGCTTTGGCGCCGAGATCGGCATTGCAACCGGCAAGATGCACGCACGCGGTCCTGTCGGCGTCGAACAGTTGACGAGCTTCAAGTATCTCGTGCGCGGGCACGGCCAGATCAGACCCGCGTGAGGCATAGCGCAATTGGCACACGACTTCTCGCCTCGCGATTTCGGTTCAATAGCAGTGCGCACGCCGCTCGTTGCGCCGGGACAGCGCATCGGCCTGATGGGCGGCACCTTCAATCCGCCCCATGAGGGGCACCGCATCGTTGCTGAAACAGCTCTCAAGCGCCTGCGGCTCGATCAGATCTGGTGGGTTGTAACGCCGGGCAATCCACTCAAGGAAAATGGCGGACTGCCTGCTCAGGACGTCCGCATGAAACAGGCGCGCAAGTTCTCGCGTGGGCCGAAAATGAAGATCACGGGCTTCGAGGCAGATCTTGGCACGCCCTATACGGCCGCGACGATCGCATTCCTGCTGCGACGCTTCCCGAACGTGCGCTTCGTATGGGTGATGGGCGCGGATAATCTGGCGAGCTTTCACCGCTGGCAGCGTTGGCAGAACATCGCCGCCAGTGTCCCGATCGCAGTGGTGGACCGGCCAGACTGGCGACTCAAGGCTATTGCCTCCCTCGCGGCCCAGTGGTTTGCGGGCAAGCGGATCGACGAAGCGGACGCTGCTTCCTTACCCGGGCAGAAGCCGCCCGCATGGACCTTTCTCACCAGCCGACTCTCCCCCCTCTCCTCGACTGCGCTTCGCGCGCGTGACAGTCTGGCCCGCTAATCGCATCACAATCCGCACTTAACATTGTGTTTTGTATTAGTATTTTTCACCCCTCCTGCAAAAGCCATTGCCGTATGTCCGGGGCGCCCTTATCTTTGCCCGGTCTGCAAGACTCAAGGGTGCCTGGTTCAATTCAGCCGCTCAAGCCTGCGGATGCCGGCCGCATGTGCTGCCGCGCCAATCAGGAAAGGACAACGACCTCTTGATAAGCTCCACCACTGGAAGCGCTCGCAAACGTGCTTCTACTCCGAAGGCTGCGGCTGCCCTGCCCGCCTCGGCAGCTCTTCTCGCCGACATCGTGCATTGGCTCGATGAGGCAAAGGCGGAAGAGATCATCGACATCCCACTCCAAGGCAAATCCTCGCTCGGCGATTACATGGTGGTGGCCTCCGGCCGTACCGACCGCCATGTCGGCGCCATCGCGGACCAGCTGGCGACCAAGCTGAAAGCGGCCGGCGTTTCGCCTGTGCGCGTGGAAGGCATGGAAGCTTGCGACTGGGTGCTGATCGACGCGGGCGACATCATCGTGCACGTCTTCCGCCCGGAGGTTCGCGCGTTCTACAATCTTGAAAAGATGTGGCAGGCTGAACTGCCCGCCAGCGAGCCTCAGCACTAGCGAACGCAAAGACGTTCGCGGAATGCGTTCTACCAAGCGCGCTCGGCTTGAGTGCGCTGCGTGAGGATTTTATGCGCTTGCTTATCGCCGCTGTCGGCAAGCTGAAGGACGATGCGGAGCGCCAAATGTGCGAGCGCTACGCCAAGCGGTTCAATGCGATGGGGCGAGGCATCGGACTCGGCCCCATTGAAATCGCGGAGCTGGCGGAAGCTCGAAGCGCGTCGGCGGACGCGCGCAAGAACGACGAAGCAGCCCGCCTTCTCAAGATCACAACACAAGCCGACATCGCGATCGCCCTCGAAGTCTCGGGCACTCAAATGACGAGCGATGATTTTGCGAAATTTCTCGCGCGCGAACGCGATGGTGGTGCGCGCTGCACAGCGCTTCTGATCGGCGGACCGGACGGGCATGGCGAAGCCGCCCTTCAAGCATCCAAACTAAAACTTTCGCTGGGCCCCATGACACTGCCGCACGGGTTGGCGCGGGTTGTTCTGAGCGAACAACTCTATCGCGCCGCGACCATTCTTTCGGGGCACCCCTATCACCGAGCTTGAAGCACACTGTCAGTCGTCGATGGGCGTTGGCCGCAGCACCATGTAAATAGCAAGGATCCCCGCCAGCAGCACTCCTGCGATTGCTGGCGCCTGCCAATGTCCGGTGGCCACCCGGAAGACAATTAAAATCGTGCAAATAATTGCGCCGACGATCGGCACGAAGAATGGAACCTCGAAGGCCCCCTGGGGCTCACCCGGGCGACGCTTCAATATGATGAGAGCGCCGTTGACGATTGCAAAGACGAAGAGCAGGAGAAGAACGGCCGCCGACGCGAGTTCGGCAATTGATCCTAACAGCGCCAGTGGGATGAGAACCGCGAGCAGAGCCACAATCGCGATGTGAGGTGTGTGCCGCTGGGCATGTACTTTTCCCAGGCTTGCCGGCAACAGACCCTGACGCGACATTCCATAAATCAGTCGCGATGCCGTCACGTAATTGACGAGCGCTGTGTTAGCGACCGCAAACAACGTGATCGCGATGAGCACGCCCGAAGGAAACTGAGGTGCCGCGCGCTGCATGACCGCGCCGAGAGGCGCCGGTGCATCGGCAAGCTCCTGCCACGGCGTCACCGAGACGGAGGTAACAGCGACAGCAATATAGAGGACGGCAGCCATCGCCGTGGCCGCGATCAGCGATACTGGGATCGTCACCTGCGGGTTCTTGCATTCTTCGGCAATATTGATCGTGTCTTCAAAGCCGATGAAAGCGAAGAACGTCAGAACAGATCCGAGCATGACGAGATAGATCAAGCTGGAGTCGGCCTTTTCAGCGGGGATTTCGAATAGATCGACGCTTCCCCAGTACGACATGCCTGCTCCGATCACGATGAGCAATCCACTCGCTTCGACAATCGTGCAGACGATATTGGCCCACATCGATTCCTTTATTCCGCGAAATACGATGCCTGCCAGGATGAGGATGAAGCCGAGTACCACGACCTCGCCAGGAAGCGCGGTGGCACCAAACAATGCGGCGACATTGGCAGAAAAGACCTTGGCCTGGGTTGCAACGGAACTTAGGCCAGAGCAGACGAGCGCCATGCCAACCAAAAAGCTGAGCACCGGAATTCTAAAAGCTCGATGCGTGACGTAAGCGGCCCCGCCGGCGCGCGGATAGCGGGAACCAAGTGAAGCGTAGGACAATGCGGTCATCAAAGCGGCGACGAGCGCAACCAGGAACGACAGCCAGACTGCATTGCCGACTAGACCCGCCGCCTTGCCAATCAGCCCATAGATCCCTGAACCCAACATCGAGCCCAGCGCATAGAAAGTCAGCTCGCCGATGCCGACCGATCTCTTTAGCTGCGGCTCAATGCTCGTTTGGCTGCCCGCGGGCATCGCACCCATCTCCCTTTTGCGCTTAAGCGGGCTGTCAAAGCCGCATCGACAGATAGTCGATTGCCCCGGGCGGTAATATGCGCCGGCCAATTGCGGCGAGGTAGGTCGGCGTCGTCACGTAGTAACGTCGACGAGGACGCCGCGACTCCAGAGCATGTACAAGACGTTTGGAAACCGCTGCAGGCTCCAACTTGAACGTCTCTTTTCCGCCGGCTTCCATCGACTGCAAACGCGCGACGTACTTGTCGCGATGGGGAGAACCCTCGATATCGACGTTGGCTTTCAATCGTTCGAGGGCGTTTTCTACAAAGCGCGTGCGGATCGGCCCCGGCTCTATGATGGATACGTGGATGCCTGTGCCCACAAGCTCTCCCCGCATGGCATCCGCCAAGGCTTCGAGGGCAAACTTCGACGCGCAGTAGGCTCCACGATAAGGCACCGCAATCATGCCGAGGACCGAAGAGCACTGCACGATCCGTCCATGACCGTTTCGGCGCATGGCTGGAACAACGCGGCGGGTAAGATCGTGCGTGCCTATCAGATTGACTTCAATCTGCTCACGCAGAATGGCCGGCGTGATGTCCTCCACCGCGCCAGGCTGGCCGTAGGCTGCATTGTTAAAGATCGCATCGAGCTTGCCGCCGGAGAGATCGAGCGCCGTAACCGCACAGGTGGCGATCGATGTGGGATCGGCCAGTTCGAGAGGAATGGCCTCAAGACCTTCCTGTATGCGAAGATGATCGAGATCCTCCGGCCGTCGTGCTGTCGCAAGAACGCGCCACCCTCGCGCTTTCAACGTGCGAGCAGCATCGAGCCCGATACCGGACGAACATCCGGTGATGAGAACTGTCTTCTGCATGAAGGCAATTATCCCCTCAAGTCCTGCTGGACTCGTGCCTTACCACAGTTTGTCCCATGTGCCCGTAATTGACACGGCCTGGGTGCAGGATTTCCGCCAAGATCTGCGCACTTTCCACGAGCCGCGGACCTGGCCTATTGAAATACGCATTGCCGTCAGCCACGAAGAGTCGCCCCTCGCGAACCGCACGCAATCTCTGCCAGAGCGGATTTCGATCCAGAACGCCCATCTCCGACTGCGTGCGGGCGATGTCGTAGCCGCAAGGCGCCACCAGGATGACATCGGGGTCGGCTGCAACGACGTCTTCCAGCTTGATCCAAGGAGATTGCGCGCCATGCTCGCCGAACAGGTTGATACCGCCGGCGATTGAAATGAGTTCAGGCATCCAGTGCCCGCCCGACATAGGCGGATCGATCCACTCGATGAACGCCAGGCGGGGCTTATCTTCGCCTGCTACACGCGCGGAAACGTCCGCAAACTGCGCTGCCATGTGCGCGTTGAGTTCAACACCTGCTTGCGGACGGCCCAGTGCCTCCGCGACACGTTCATTGTCGGCATAGATGTCCGCAAGGGTATGGGGGCGCAGAGAAACGACGTTAGCTTTGCATTCCGTCCAGCCTTCGACGGCGCGCTGCACGTCGGCGAGTGAGACGGCGCACACTTCGCATTGGTCCTGCGTGAGGATTACGTCTGGCGCGAGATCCTTGAGAGCATCCGCATTGACTTCGTACACGGCGAGACCATGCTCGACTAATGACTTCACTGCGGTGTCGATTTGACGTGACGAGCCCTCAACCTTGAACCTCGCCTTGGTCAGCGCAGGCAAGTCCATGATGCGCTCGGGCCAATCGCATTCGTGCGACCGCGCAATCTGTTGATCTCCCGCGCCAAGCGCGTGCACGATCTCCGTGGCACTGGCGATGAGAGATACGACCCGTGGCGTTGCGGTTGGCGTCATTGATCAAGCCTTCTTGTTCGTTGTTCGCCGCCGCTTCGACGGTGATTTTTGAGTTGCCTGGGACCAGGCAGCCCGCAGAGCATTTTCGAGCACGCCTTTGTAAACCTTAGAAAGCGTCACCGTGGTCCATCCCTGCCTGCCCCATCCGCCAGAAGCCGGCGCAAACGCTTCAGGATGCATCTCGACGCGCAAACTCTGCTCGTCAGGTTCGAGCTTGAGATTTGCAGTTTTGCCGTCGGCGGCGAGCGTCGCATAGATCCGCAAAACGCGAAACGCCGCACGATCAAAGTGCGGCGTTTGCGTTGTACCTTCCATGCCTAGAGCGAGGTCGCGGAACTGGCGTTGAGATACCATCAAGTCCACCGGCTGGCGCGTGGCTTACTTCTGGATGCCTTCCACGTCGAGAAACAGCTCAACTTCTTTCGAGGCCGGACCTAACTGCTTCTTGAAGCCAAAGTCCGCAATAGTGAGCTTCGTGCTGCCCGTGAAGCCCATGCGCTGTCCGCCCCACGGATCAGGACCGCCACCCATGCGCTCCATATCAAGAACGACTTCTTTGGTAACGCCGTGCAGCGTGAAGTTACCTTTGATCTTAGCCTTGTTCTCACCGTCAGCAGTGACCTCGGTGCTGACGAACGTCGCCTTCGGATAGGTCTCGGAGTCGAGGTAGTCGGGCCCCCGCAGATGCTTGTCCCGCTCGGCGTGATTTGTGGAGATGCTGGTGGTGTCGATCTCCACGCTTACTTTGGAGGCCGCCACGTTGGCTGGGTCGTAGGAAAACGTTCCATCAAACTTGTCAAACCGACCCGTCAGCCAGCTATAGCCCAAGTGCTTGACGCGGAATCCGATTGAGGCGTGCTGCCCTTTAATATCGAAAACATAGTCGGCGGCGCTAGCCGGAAGGGCGGCGGCGGCAATCGCGGCGACGACCCCGGCGAGCAACGTCAGGCGCTTCATAGTGAACCTCCAATCAGGAATTTTTCTCATCTTTTGGCGGACCAGAGATCATCCGCTTGAGTATGTCGCTGCGATCCCAGAAATGATGTTTCAGAGATGCGGCCGCGTGGATCAGAGCCAGTCCTATCACCGAATAGGCCAAAATCTTATGTAGATAACCAGCCTGATCCGACAAGCCCTTCTCTGTGACGACCGACGGTATGGAGAACAGGCCGAATACGTCAATAGCACGCCCGTCGGAGGACGAGATCAAATAGCCGCTAACGACTATGATCAGGATGAGCGGATAGAACGCCCAGTGCACAACTTTAGCAGCATATTGCTCCATGGGCGAAAGCTCACCGTCGTCCGGCTTGGGGTTGGTCAGGCGCCAAAAGAAGCGGAACACGAGCGCGAGACCGACGACGGCGCCGATGCTGCGATGTAGGTCCGGCGCGCTGTTATAGTAGGGGCTATAATATTCAAGCCTCATCATCCAGTAACCAAGCCCAAACATGAAGAAGATAGCCAGGGCCATGAGCCAGTGAAGCCATCGCGTCACCAGTCCATAGCCCTTTTCGCTGTCGCGGAATTTCACGCGCTCATCCTCACCGCAGTTTAAATTTGCGGCGAGACCTTACGCGGCTCAATTGGCTCCTTCAAGAAGGCGACGCGCGATAACTTGCGCTTGAATCTCAGCAGCCCCTTCGAAGATGTTTAAGATGCGCGCATCACACAGCACGCGAGAGATCGGATACTCGAGCGCGAAGCCATTGCCGCCGTGGATCTGGAGCGCGTTGTCTGCGTTCGCCCAAGCAACGCGAGCGCCAAGAAGCTTGGCCATGCCAGCCTCAAGATCGCAACGATGCCCCTGATCTTTCTCGCGTGCGGCAAAGTAAGTGAGCTGCCGTGCAATCATGGTTTCAACGGCCATCATCACGACTTTGTTACGCACGCGCGGGAACTCATAGATCGGCTTTCCGAACTGAATGCGCTCCAATCCATACTTAAGTCCAAGGTCCATGGCGCACTGGGCAACACCAACCGCACGGGCCGCTGTTTGAATTCGCGCACCTTCGAACGTCGCCATCAGGGCCTTGAAGCCCTGGCCTTCCTTGCCGCCAAGTAGATTTTCAGCCGGCACTTCGAAACCGTCGAAGGAGATGTCGTACTCCTTCATGCCGCGATAACCGAGCACTTCGATTTCACCGCCCGTCATGCCTTTGGCCGGGAACGGATCCTCGTCGCTGCCGCGCGGCTTCTCGGCCAGGAACATCGATAATCCCTTGTAGCCTGACTCGTCGGGATTGGTGCGCGCAAGAACCGTCATGACATCTGCGCGCACAGGATGCGTGATCCAGGTCTTCTGTCCGGTAATCTTGTAGACGTCGCCTTCCTTGACTGCGCGCGTCTTCAGCGAGGCAAGGTCGGAACCTGTGTTCGGCTCGGTGAAAACGGCGGTCGGCAACATTTCACCGCTAGCAATCTTAGGCAGGTACTTGCTCTTCTGCTCTTCGGTACCGTTGTGCACGATCAGCTCGCCAGCGATTTCCGCACGGGTGCCGAGCGATCCAACACCGATATAGCCGCGTGACAATTCCTCGGACGCCACGCACATCGCTTCCTTGCCAAGCCCCGAACCGCCATACTCCTCCGGCAGAGCTAGACCGAACACCCCGATCTCAGCCAGCTTCTGAATGACTTCAAGCGGGATGTAGACGTTCTCCAAATGCCACTCGTGGGCATGCGGATAGACCTCATCCAGACAGAAGCGGCGCATCGTGTTCTGGATTTCGGCATGAAGCTCATCTAGTCCCGTGTCACCGAAGGTCATCGCCTCTGGCTGCGCAGAGATAAACGCGCCAAGCTTCGCCTTGACGGCTTCGGAGCTGCCTTCTTCGACGAGATCGGCAACCGAATCTTCGAACTTGCGCACATCGGCTTTTGCAACACCCAGCGCGTCGGTACGAATGATCTCGACTTGGCTCATGGGAATGCCGCCCGCAATTTGCGCGCAATACTCCGCAAACGCAGCGATGAGCAGGAGGTGCTCGAACTCACCAAAGCGCGATTCAGCGTTGAGGCGTTCGCCCCAATGGTACATCTGGCGCAAGCCCTCGACCGTGGTCGCGAGCCAAGCAAGGCCATGTGCACAATGCTGCGCCTGATCGACACCGCCGGCTTCTTGGATCTTGATGCGCGCACCCGCTTTGGCCGCCAGCAGAATTTTATCGGCTTCCGCGACCGCCTCACCACATCGCTCAATGAGCCGCGCGGGGCCCGCCGCAAGGATCGAAGTACCTGACTTGAGCTGTGCGACGGACATAAGCTTCTCCCTTCGAGACCAATAGAAAACCACCCCGGCGGGCGTTCCCGGCCGGGGAGGATTAAATTTAGTCGAGTAGAATAGTCGGAATACCCTACTGCGCAACCGCAACATCACGCGACGTAACGGCGCAAATCCGCCATTTCCCAGTGGCTTAACAGCAAAACGCTGACCTTCGAACGGGGCGATCGTCCAGAGACTATTGGCCGGTCAGCGCCTTTAGAAACCGTCCCATGGTCACGACCGGCTTGCCCTGCTCGTTAGCAGTAGCCGCTTCGGGATCCGCGGCTTGCGATGGCGGAACTGCTTGCGGCCCGGCCTGAGGTGGGACGGGTGGCTTTGCTGTGAGGGCTGCTGCAGCCTTCGCTGCTGCCTCGGCAGCGGCCCGGCGCGCAGATTCGGCAGCCTGGGCGGCAGCATTCGCCAAGCCCGCGGGCGCCTGAATGCCCTGGCCCTGTCCGCCAAGATTGAGCCGGCCGCCGCTACTGGATGGCACAGAGCGCGACACACCGGGAGCGGGTGTGCGCCGGATCTCGACTCGCGCCTCCTCGACCTCGCTGTGATAGGCCGCGTAGCTGCGACCATCGAATTTCTCGTCGCTGGGGCGGCGGGGGTTGCGCAGATGCACGTCGGTGCCGCCTGGAACGCGCAAGATTGCATTCGCCATGGCTTCTTCTGCCCGGCGGATCGTTACGCGAGCTTCAGCGTTCGACTGTCTGGCAGTTTGCCTATCGTCGATTTGTACGGATTTACTCTCATCCTGCGGGCCGGCCGATTGCGCGACAGGCGTGACTGGCGCAGCGGGCAAGGACGGCGGCAACGGTGGCGGTGGCGCTGCCGGAGCCCGCGCAGCGGCGGCTGCGAGAAGACCAGCTTCTGATAACGGAACTGGCTGAGATGCGGGCATCTTCTGCGGCATCGGCGGCGGAACTGGTAGAAGCGGTTGAGCCGCAATCTCGTGCGCCCCTTCCCTTGGGGGATGCTCTGCGTTCTCGCGGGCAAAGCCTTCTGGAGCCAAGGGCGGCGTGACTACGCCCAGCTCGGCTTTGGCTGGCGGTTCCACCGGACCGGAAGCGGGAAGTGGCGGCGCTTTGCCCGCCGGCTTCAGAGGGAGAGGCGGTAAGCTGGCTTCGAGAATGTCGCCAGCGCTTTTCTCATAGTCTGTTTCTTCATCTGCTGGCGTGACCGCTTCACTTGAACCGGCAGCGTTACCGTCAAGAGCGCTACTTTCGGCCTCGACTTGAAGCGCGACCCCATCGTGCTGTTTGCTTTCATCGACCTCACCGTCAAGCTGCTCATCTCCCGCGGTTGCTCCTCCAGCGAGAGCGTCTTGCAGGACCGTATCGGACGAAGGCAGTCGTGACGAATGGTACTTCGAAGCGGCCTTGGGCTTGGGCGGCAACAATCCGTCCGCTGTCTCACCAGCGTGGGGAGGAGCGTGCGTCGATCCAGCATAGAAACCGGCCGGTAGAGGCATCGCTGGCTTCAAGTTCGCCGTATCAATCTCCGGCGCGGCAACCATCGCTTCTGGCTCAGGTTGCTCATCGGCTACCTCAGAGGGCGACTGGATTGTGTCGTACGCTACATCCGGCAATTCAAATGGCGTTGCGTAGGCACCGGCGGCCAGCGGCATAGCTGGCACCAACGACGAATAATCCGGTTCGGGTTTCTGAGGAGGCGCCTCATCGATCTCAAGTTCGGCCAAAACGGGTCGAGCCGTCGAAGAGGTCTCTTGTTCCTGCTCCTCCTCCAAGACGGACGCAGCAAGTCCGTCTTCTATTTCCTCCTCTTCCTCGATGGCGGGCGGAGCCTCGGAGAGTTGCTGTTCGCCGTCGCTATCGGAGGCCTGGGTCTCGGTCGCCTCCGGCTCAGTCTCTATCTCGACAGCGGCCGAAGCAGGCAAGGTGTCCACCACCTCGACCACAGCTTCTTGTAACTTTGTCGCGTCATCGGAATGACCGGCGGGTTTCGACTTGGTCTCGTCACTAAATCGCGCACTGGGTTTCTCGCGAGTCCTGCTTTCAACGGCTTCGGCACGCGGCGGCGCGGGTTGAGGTTCGGGCGGGCGCGTGATTGGCGAACTAGCGCTCTTCTTTGGCGCAATCTTTTGGCGAGCCGCCAGCACAGCAGCCTGCTCAATCCACTTCTGATCGACGATTGCATCTTCCAAGCCCAGCGTGCGGGCGAAGTAATCGACGTCGGCCTCCTCCCAGACTGCAATCTGACTGTACGACGTAATGTTGAGCGCGTTCAGCCGTCGCTCGAGGCGGGCGTCGATACCGCGAATTCTGGTGAGGTCATCGTCTTCCGGTTCGGGGGATGGCGAAGACTCGTCGCCACCCGCAGCGGCGCGTGTCCGCTGGGTCACGCGCTCAAGTTCTTTCAGGAGTGTCTGACGGCGAAGGAACAGCGGGTTGGTGGCAAGCTTGTCCAGCAACAGCGTCTTCAAGCTGGAGGACGCCACATTGGCCGGCAGTTCGCCTTTGCGTTCACGAGCCTCCAATTGCGCGAGCGCACGCCAATCCTCGTAATGGACGAGGAGGTCTTCAATGGCCGCAATTTCTGCGTCGAGAAGCTCAGGTGCGATCACACTGTCGACAGTCATTTACCGAGGCCTACATCAGGGATCGTCGCACGCGACGCAACTGCGCCTGGCGCCAGCCAAATGTAGAAGGCAGCCCCCTCTGCGTCCATCGGCACCCTGGCACATCGCTTCCTTAGCCACCAAACGACGGCCAACGTGTGACAGAAATGCCAAATCTGCCATCCCCAGGTCAGGTAGACCTTAAAGAGCCGACTCGTTAGGGTGCCGGCAAAAAATCGCCCATTGGGTGGCTTGGGAGAGGCGAAAATTGAGAATGAAGCGGTTTCGCACGTTCATGGAAGCGCTTTACCGGCTCTATGAACACTCGGGCTTCGCCTTGGCAAGTGCGGTGGCCTTCTCGTTCGTCGTCTCGGTATTCCCGTTCTGCATCTTTCTAGGCGCCCTTTCGGGTGTGTTCGGCGGTCGAGAGCTTGCCGATGCAGCAATTCAGCAACTGTTCGCCATACTTCCAGAGCCCGTCGCCAAGGGGCTTGCGCCTGAAGTCCAGGCCATTATGGGCACCAGCCGTATCGACTTGCTGACGGCCAGCGGATTCTTAGCCCTGTTCTTCGCCACGAGTGCCATCGAGACAATGCGCGCGGCCTTGAACAATGCTTACCGCGTGCATGAGACCCGTCCGTATCCGCTGTGCCTTCTGATCTCGATGTCGTTCGTCTTCATAAGCGCCGTTTCGACACTGGTGCTGACCTGGGCCGTTGTCGTGGGCCCGGCCTTGGCGGAGAGGCTGAGGCCTCAGTGGACCAAAGAAGTCATGGATGTGGAGTGGATCGGCTCGGCAATGCGTTTCTTGGAGCAGATCTGGGTTGGGCCTTTCACGCGCTACACGCTGGCAGGCATCATTATAGCGCTCCAGTTGCTAGCTTTTCATCTGTTGCTCGCTGCCGGAAAACGCCGTTTCCAGGACGTCTGGCCCGGCATTCTGCTGTCGATCGGACTGTGGCTGACGTTGGCTAGCCTTTGGTCCAAATACTTGGCGATCACCAACTACTCGCTGTTCTACGCCGGTCTGTCTCAGCTGATGATCGCGATGATCTTTTTCCAGTTTACCGCCATCATCATCCTGCTCGGCGCCGAGCTCAATCGCGGCATCATGGAATTCAAGCGAATGTCGCGCGGCGAGCCTCCACGTGGCGATGGACGTGCCGAGCGCCACTGATCACTTTGCTGGTGGCTTGTCAGAAACAAAAAACGCCGGAGCAAAAACTCCAGCGTTTCACTTTGTTGCGCGTGTTGGCTGGCTCAACCCGAACGGTTGTTGCCGGCCTCGATGACATCCTCGACCGTCCGCAGGCCCGTAGTCGGCGCAGACACGAGCACAGCCATGTTGCCAGGCTTATGCTCATTTCTCATCATACGCATGTGAGCCTTGGGGATCTGCTCCCACGAAAAGACTTCAGACATGCACGGGTCGATGCGACGCTCGACCACCAGCTTGTTGGCCTGGCTGGCCTGGGCGAGGTTGGCAAAATGCGAACCTTGCACGCGCTTCTGGTGCATCCAGAGATACCGCGCATCCATGGTGAGATTATAGCCCGTCGTACCCGCGCAGATCACGACCATCCCGCCGCGCTTGACGACCTGTACAGAGACCGGGATCGTCGCTTCGCCCGGGTGCTCGAACACACAGTCGACGTTGACGCCTTTGCCGGTGATATCCCAGATCGCCTTGCCGAACTCGCGCATTTGCTTCAGCCACTCATGATACTCGGGCGTATTCACTTTCGGTAGCTGGCCCCAACACTTGAAGTCCTTCCGGTTGATGACGCCCTTGGCACCCAACTGCATGACGAAATCACGTTTATCATCTTCCGAGACGACGCCGATGGCGTTGGCGCCAGAGGTGGCGCACAACTGAACGGCGAACGACCCCAAACCACCCGAAGCGCCCCAAACCAGTACGTTATGTCCCGGTCGCAGCACGTGCGGACGATGGCCGAACAGCATGCGATAGGCGGTCGCCAGGGTCAGCGTGTAGCAGGCGCTTTCTTCCCAGGTGAGATGACGGGGACGCTCCAGAAGCTGGCGATCCTGCACGCGGCAGAACTGCGCGAACGACCCGTCAGGCGTCTCATAGCCCCAAATGCGCTGGCTCGGCGAAAACATTGGATCGCCGCCATTGCATTCCTCATCGTCGCCGTCGTCCTGGTTGCAGTGCACGACGACTTCATCGCCGACCTTCCACCGCTTCACCTTCGAGCCGACCGCCCAAACGATACCTGAAGCATCGGAACCGGCGATGTGATAGGGCTGCTTATGCACGTCGAACATTGAGATCGGCTTGCCGAGCGACGCCCACACGCCGTTATAATTGACACCGGCCGCCATCACGAGCACCAGCACGTCGTGGCTGTCGAGTTCCCAGGTGGGCACTACCTCGACCTGCATCGCCTTGTCGGGCTCGCCTTGCCGATCCCGTCTGATAGTCCACGCATACATGTTTTTAGGGACGTGACCGAGCGGCGGAATCTCGCCAACCTCGTAAAGATCCTTCTTCCCCACGCCTGAGACGAATTCCGAAGCGGTCATGCCGGCTCCCGTTGAAATTGGATTGGTGGCTGATTGACTAGCCATCTTGTTCTGGTCTCCCGGTCTTCAAAGTGTCCGGCCGGTGCATAAAGCCCCGAGTTGCCATAATGCGTCGATTTGCGTCCCAGCCGTCATTTACGTGCAAGGGAACGGCTGTATGAAGCACGTTTTTGCGCTGCAATGAAGTGTTTTTGTGCAGGACGCAACCCTGGCGAAATCAATCCTTAACCCGGTTTTGGATAAGTTCGAGAAAGCAGGTATCGCCAGAACCGCCTCTTCTCTATCCACCGAGGCTGCCGAGCCATGATTCACGAGATTTCCGACTATCTGTTCCAAATTATCGACGTAAGCACGTTTGTCGCTGCTATCTCACTTTGCCTGATCGCATTCGCCTATTGGCTCGTCCGGGTGATGACCGATTCCATCCTTCTGTCAGTCACATATACGCCGATTATGCTGCTGGGCGGGTTGGCCGCAAACGACTTTTTCAATAAGCACTTCATCGTCGTCATCCAGCAAGACTCCGATTCCAACACCGTCCTCAACATCGCTGTCGGTATGCTTATTGCCCTGGTCGTGATGTTGATCCTTACCCGGGTTGTCTATGCCGTCAGCGAGGCAAAAGCCCGAGCGCGCCGCACCCCCACCGCCGCCGAACTGAACTGACCGCCGCCAAAATCGTTCCGAGCTTTGATCCCGATGCGCCCCAAAAAGGCAGCGTCAACAGTGCATTTTGCATTGCAGTGCACCGCAGTTATCGTATGAAAATGCCTGGGCGATATTGGGCCGCAGCATCGCATGGCGCGGCCCACTCAGCGTCGCCGGTTAATGACCGAGGAACGAGAATGTCTGACAAGAAAACCGGCACCCCGGCCGCTGTCGCCAGTCTAACGCGGGACAAGCCCTGGATGTTCAGGACTTATGCCGGCCATTCCACGGCGGCCAAATCCAATGAGCTCTATAAGAAAAACTTAGCCAAAGGTCAGACAGGCTTATCGATCGCTTTCGACCTGCCCACGCAAACCGGCTACGACAGCGATCATGAGCTGGCACGTGGCGAGGTCGGCAAGGTCGGCGTTCCCGTCTCCCATATCGGCGATATGCGCACCCTGCTCGACGGCATTCCGCTTGATCAGATGAACACCTCTATGACGATCAACGCGACCGCCGCGTGGCTGCTGTCCCTCTATGTGGCGACGGCGGATCAGACCAGCGCATCCCGTGCCAAGCTGACGGGAACCATTCAGAATGACATCATCAAGGAGTATCTCTCGCGCGGGACCTACGTGTTTCCCCCAGAACCTTCCTTAAAACTCATCAAGGACACGATCGTCTTCTCCACCAAGGAGGTTCCCAAATGGAACCCGACAAACGTGTGCTCCTACCACCTCCAGGAAGCTGGGGCGACGCCGGTCCAAGAGTTAGCCTATGCGCTCGCCACCGGACTTGCCGTGCTCGATGGCGTCAAAGCGTCGGGCGAAGTGCCTGCAGCCGATTTCGGTAACGTCGTCGGCCGCGTTTCTTTCTTCGTGAATGCCGGCATGCGCTTCGTAACTGAGATGTGCAAGATGCGCGCGTTCACCGAGCTGTGGGACGAGATCACACGCGAACGCTACGGCGTGACCGAGCCGAAGAACCGTTTGTTCCGCTATGGCGTACAAGTGAACTCGCTCGGGCTAACCGAACCGCAGGCGGAAAACAACGTCTACCGGATTCTACTCGAGATGCTTGCAGTCACGTTGTCGAAGAACGCGCGCGCGCGCGCCGTGCAGCTGCCTGCCTGGAACGAGGCACTCGGATTGCCGCGTCCGTGGGATCAGCAGTGGTCGCTGCGCATGCAGCAGATCCTGGCCTACGAAACCGATCTCCTTGAGTACGGGGACATCTTCGACGGATCCACCGAGATCAACAAGAAGGTCGAGGCTCTCAAAGCCGAAGCCAAGGCAGAGCTCGCGACAATTGAGAAAATGGGCGGCGCGGTTGCTGCAATCGATTACATGAAGCGGCGTCTGGTAGAAAGCAACACGGCGCGCCTTCGCCAGATCGAAACCGGCGAGCAGATCGTCGTTGGCGTCAACAAGTGGACCGAGACGGAGGCCTCTCCGCTGTCTTCTGGTACGGACGCCATCCTCGTCGTCGATCCGGCCGTGGAAGCAGAGCAAGTCGCCCGACTCAAGGCATGGCGCGAACAGCGCGATGCAAAGGCGGTTGTCGCCGCCCTTACCGAACTGGAAAGTGCCGCCAAGGAAGGCCGTAACGTCATGGAGCCGTCCATCGCGTGCGCGAAGGCCGGTGTTACGACAGGCGAATGGGGCAGCCTGCTGCGTAAAATCTACGGCGAGTATCGCGCCCCTACCGGCGTGGCCCAGGCAGCCGCCCAGCGCGAAGGCGCTGGCCTCGACGACGTGCGCGCGAGCGTCGATGCGGTCTCAAACAAGCTCGGCCGCCGCATCAAGTTCTTGGTTGGCAAGCCTGGTCTCGATGGCCATTCAAACGGTGCCGAACAGATCGCGGTTCGCGCACGCGACTGCGGCATGGAAGTGGTCTACGAAGGCATTCGCCTGACACCGGCGCAGATCGTACGCGCCGCACTCGACGAGGCTGTCCACTGTGTCGGACTTTCGATCCTGTCGGGCTCGCACGTTCCGTTGGTCAAGGAGGTCATGGACCGGATGCGTAAGGAAGGGCTCGACGACGTACCGGTCGTCGTCGGCGGCATCATTCCCCCGGAGGACGCCAAAACCTTGAAGGCATTCGGAGTGGCGGCAGTCTATACGCCCAAGGACTTTCAGTTGAACGACATCATGGCCGACATCGTGCGCCTGGTGGACGGAAACGCGAAGGCTGCGTAAGGGATCACGCACAGGTGAGAAACCGCGGGAGTAAGTCGAGCGCACGCTTGCAAGCGTACGCTGTCCTGCTACACGTCCGCCAACGTCCAATGAAGGAGCCATGACCTATGGCGATGAGCGAAGAGACGAGGCGCCGACTCAACCGCGCACTGTGGACAGACCGGCTGAAGAAAGCGGGCATCGGCGTTGCGATTCTGGCTGCGGTCGCGGCGGTAATAGCTTATCAAAACCTTGATCTCGCAGTGGACAACAAGCAGGTCGCCGGTGTCATCGAGACGCTCGAGCCGCTTGTTGCGCCTAACACGGTCACCGCAACACAGGGACCGGGGGTTACCGTCGGGGTGAAGCTCGACGATGGTCGCCACGTCCGCGTAATAGCTTACAAGTCGCGTAACCCTTATGTCGGCGAACGCATCGAGATCGTCGAGCATCACCACCACACCGGTCGCGTTACGCACACGCTCAAATGATCACCGGACATTGACTCTAGAGCGCGGCAAGTGAGCAGGCATGGAGCGCAAGCGCATGAGCCTAGGAATGGCTCTCTCGTTTTTGGGATTGGCTGTCTTGGTGCTCGGCCTGCTTGGATATCTGCCGGGCTCCGACGTAGAACAGACGACGGGCGTGGTCACGTGGTCCCGGGCCGATACCCGATGGAAGGGTGATGCCTACTCCAAGATCCGCGTGCGCCTGTCCAACGGCGAGGAAATCTACACAACCGCGCCGCGTACACCGCCCCCCGCTCAGGGCGAGACCATATCCCTGAAGGTTCGCCGCAATATCCTGGGCATAAAGACTTACGTCTGGATGCTCGGACCCTCCCGCACGCCTTGAAACGCCTCATTGGCACTTCGCCGCCAAAAGGGCCAGCGCACAGGTGCGCGCCATGGCACACCGAGCGGCGTTGACGGATGGGGAGGACGCGGGATAGAAGGCGCCTTCGCTAATGTGTATCAATGCCTCTGTGGCGGAACGGTAGACGCGGCAGACTCAAAATCTGCTATCCGCAAGGGTGTGGGGGTTCGAGTCCCTCCAGGGGCACCATTTTTGTTTGCGCGATGCCGCCCGCCAACCCATCGCGCGGGTTCCGGTTCGAGGGAAGTCCTCGAACCTGCACCATTTTTGTTTGCGCGATGCCGCCCGCCAGCCCATTGCGCATTCTGGTTCGAGGGAAGTCCTCGAAGCTGCACCGTTTTTCCTTGGCGCCATGGTAACCGCACAAATCGCGCCGACACTGGAGGAAATCCCGCCACGGTGAAAAAGACATCAATCCACCAGAAATTGATCTATGTGCGCCCTCCTGCCACACCTTCTGGTCATAACGGCCCTTAGGGGGATGCCCTCAATTGCCCGGTTTGGATTGAATGTGTTATCGGATCAGCCGTTATTTTTGCCTGTACGGGATACTTTTTGATGCGCGCTGCCAAGGGCTGTATCCACGCTTTGTCGATGTGTCTTGCGATGCTGTCGGCTGCGGTGTTGACGTCCCAGCACGTGCACGCGAGCCCCGCCCTGCTGTTTGAGGTCGATAACGGCAAGGTCCTCTACGCGGAAGATCAGGACGATCTCTGGTTCCCCGCATCGCTTACCAAGATCATGACGGCGTACGTGACCTTTAACGCCATCAAGGCGGGAAAGCTCAAACTCGACGACAAGATTTCCTGCTCGCTCGTTGCCACGCTTCAACCACCGAGCAAGGTTGGCCTGCCGGTTGGCGGCGAATTGACCGTCGACGTCGCGCTGCAAGCGGTGATCATTAAGTCAGCGAACGACGTAACGGTGATGTTGGCCGAAGCTGTTGCTGGATCGGAAACAGCTTTCGTCGACATGATGAACGCTACAGCCAAGCGGCTCGGCATGACGCGCACGCATTTCGTCAACACCAACGGACTTCCCGAACCAGAGCAGTATACGACGGCGCGCGACCTGGCGAAGCTGTCGAGGGTCGTGGTCGCGGAGTTCCCCGAATATGCACACTACTGGTCTTCGCCTGCCGTTCGCATAGGCAAGCGACGTCTTGGCAGCCATAACGCTCTTCTGAAAACCTTTCCCGGCGCCGATGGTCTGAAGACCGGCTTCACCTGCGACTCCGGTTACAACGTCGTTGCCAGCGCCACTCGAGAGGGCCGACGGCTGATGGCGATTGTGCTGGGCGAGTCCTCAGGCGACGAACGCGCAGTCCGCGCTGCGAGCCTGCTTGAGCATGGCTTTCAAACCTACGACTGGAAGCAGTTGTTCAACACCACTGACCTGAACAGCCTCCCCGTCGATCCCGACGCCAAACAACTCACAAGCGTGCGCACTACTGTGACCGCCTGGAGCTGCGGCAATCGCAAAGCGCACGCGAAGAAGGCTAAACGCAAACGCCCGACCAATTCGAAAGCGGTTAAAAAAAAAGACGATGACGCAGCCGAAACATTGAAGGGCACCATCGAGCCGAAGACCGTTGTGCAGGATACCCCTGCAAAGGCGCAATAGCTCCAAGCGCCCCATTTGAAGTCAATTTCTCGCGAGACCCTGGGACACCTGTCCCGCTTTTGAACGCACGGGCTAACGAAGCGCGCGTTTGCCCGCGCGCGTGATGGAGCAGGCTCTTGCCGTGCTTGTATCCAAATAGGCGAAAATCCTACCGCAATCTCGCGCTTTAACGGGAGCGAAGGCTCCTTAGTACGTCGAAAGGCTTAATTGGCGTTAAACTTAGAACGCGCTGTTAGCGCTCGGCCGGAGAATTGGCGCTGAACTTGCTTTTACAGTCCGCATCAACGGTTATTTAAGCCGCCGATAGGACTTTATCGATGACAGCGACACTGACTTGGCACTCTGACGAAGACGCAACGCCGACGCCGAATGACGTCACCTTCATGGCTGAGGTTCTCGAAGGCCGCCACGGAACGCTCGCTGCCGACATCGCCGACTTCTTTGCCAGCTATCACTGCGAACGCGGCGATGCCGGGCGAGCATGGGCATGGTCGGGAGTTGCCGAGCTGGTCCGCACGCGCGAGCGGGTTCGGCTCGAACAGAACTGAGCTATCGCGGCGGACGAATAGACGTTTAGATCAAATGACCAGCGCCACTCTCCAACGGCTGTTTCCGGACCAACCGGCAGGCGCTCAACGCACGCGGGATCATTTTGAGTCCGGAGAAGACAATCCCGAAAGCCCACAACTCGGATTGATTGCCGCTCTTCTCGCGCAGGGCGTCAACATTCTATCCTCCAACGGAGAGCGTGAGCGCACGCAGCGCAACGCCATCATCGCGTTTGCCATGCGCTGTCTCAGCGCAGCGCTTCTGTATGCCTCTCAAATCGTGCTCGCGCGTTGGATGGGCGGACACGAATACGGCATCTACGTCTTCGTCTGGACATGGGTCCTTATTCTGGGGGGCATGTCGCATCTTGGACTGAACGTCACGGCCATGAGAATGGCACCGACGTATCGCGAAACCGGAGAACTCAGCAAGCTGCGTGGGCTGGTGCGCGGCACGCGTTTGATGTCCCTGGCAACCTCTACAGTCGTCATGCTAGTCGGCGTCGCAGGCGTGTATCTCTTCCAGGATTATGTCCTGAGCCACTACGTTCTTCCACTGTATCTGGCGCTTGTGTGCGTGCCTCTGTTCGCACTGACAGACGTGCAAGACGGTATTGGGCGCGGCAATGCCTGGATGGGCGTAGCGCTTGCTCCACCCTACGTTCTGCGTCCCGTCTTCGTGCTCCTGACGATGATCGGAGCATATTCCGCTGGGCTGCCCATGCAGGCGACGACAGCCGCGGGCGCGGCGATCATCGCCACCTGGGGTGCGGGCCTCATCCAAAGCCTAATGATCAACCGCCGTCTCTCCATAAGTGTTCCCAACGGCCGGCGCGTATATGACTTCAAGGGATGGTTCTCGATTTCACTACCGCTACTCGTCATCCAAGGGTGCGAGCTTGCACTACAGAATACCGACCTCCTCGTCATATCGCACTTCATGACACCAACCGACGTCGGCATCTATTTCGCCGCCGGCAAAACCATGGCTCTGATCATGTTCGTGCATTACGCAGTCGGCAGCGCAGTCGCCAACAAGTTCGCCGCCCTGCATGCGCGCGGCGACCGGGAGAGCCTGCGCAGCTTCGTCACGGATGCGGTGAATTGGACCTTCTGGCCCTCGCTGGCCGGAGCCATTCTCATCCTCGCTCTAGGTAAGCCTCTGCTCTGGCTGTTTGGACCGCAGTTCGAAGCCGGGTATCCGGTCATGTGCATCCTGGTCGCCGGCTTCCTTTTCCGCTCCTCAATGGGACCTGCAGAATTCCTGCTCAACATGCTCGGCGAGCAGGCCCTGTGCGCCACCGTTCTTTTCTCAGCAGCCATGCTCGACATCGTGCTGAATTTTGCGCTCGTGCCACGCTACGGCCTGGTCGGCGCCGCGGCCGCAACCTCTGTCTCTCTGATGATGGCGGCACTGATGAATTACATCGTGGTTTGGCGGCGCCTGGGGATCGAAATCGCGATTTGGCGCAATCTCCCCAAATTCTAGGCCCTGCCGCCTGCTGAGAATCAGTCTTCGCGACGCGGTGCCTGCCCCCATCCTTCGCGCTTTTTCAGAGCCCAATACGGTCAGTAATTTGTGGGCACTGCCAAAAGTGTTGCAGCACAACCTTGCCTTTGAGTACCCAGACCCTGCTATAACGCCCTTCAGCGAAAGACTCGCGTTCACCGTGTGCCGGGGGGAGTTTGGCCATGCGCGTGCGAATGAGAAGCCAAGAGGGAGTTGGTCACATGGGGCTCAAAGCGCCGGGTATCATCACGTTTATGCTGTCGGTCATCCTGACCGTTATCGTGCTCGTGTCGACGTTCTTCGGAGCCGAGATTCCAGGCCTGAAGGGCAATGAGTTCTGGGCGCTGCTGCTCTCGTATTCGATTTTAATGCTGGGCTGTCTGCTGCGGGGGCTGTAACACCCGTTCACCTAGGCGCCGCCCTTTCCATTCTTCGCTGCCGCTGCCCTAGGCTCCGACGAAGTTTTGCTTGTCGTGAGCCATCTCGTTTTTGCAGTGCAGCACTGCAACCTGCGCAAACGTGTCGCGCGGCATAGAGCGGAATGGAGCGGTACCGTCCTCTCGACTTAGTTAGAGGGCATGATGGATACGACTTCAAATACGTTTGCCCGGCGTGCGCGCCTCTCTACGGCAGCAATTGCGCTGGCCGTTGCGCTCACGGCAGCCGCCGTCGCCGCGGTGATGTACTCGTCAGGGAAGACCGAGCTGGCGGGCTACCAGTTGGATAGTCCGATCCACGCAACGACAGAAGAACGCTAGGGCGGCGCTGCCGCCTTCTGTAGCAATGCGCCGTAGCGTTACTTCGTGGCCGCCGGAATTAGCGGGGCGGCTTTCATCAATCCCCGAACCGAATTTCCAAGATACACGGCATCGGCGCGCGACAGATCATCAAGCGTAAGCTGCGCCTCTCGCGCTTTCCCGCGTGCAATCAAATCCGCACGCAACGTTCCTGGCAGCAGCCCTGACGACAGGGCCGGCGTCAGCAACACGCCATCCATCTCGATGAAGATCGTGGTTCGGCTTCCCTCCGTCAGCTCCCCACGCTCGTTTAGATACAGCACTTCATCAGCACCTAGCGTATCGGCGTAGTGCTTCCATTCGCGGTCATACAGCTCGCGGCGCGTGGTCTTGTGATACAGGAACAGATCTCCGCTCGACACGCGGGTATCGGAGACCAAGTAGTTCATGACGGCATCTGCGGCGCTGGCCGGTTGCGTTGCGACCGTCACCGAAACGCCGCCCTCCTCATCGAGCAACAGCCGAACGCGCGCCCGCTCCAGATCCTTCCCTTCGAGCGCCTTTGCAATGGCGGCGCGAACGCGCGCTTCCTCATAAGGAAACCCGAAATAGCCCGCCGATGTTGCAAGCCGTTCGATATGACGCTCAAGCAGCCAGATCCCCTTGCCCGGCTCGTGTAGCATCGTTTCGATCAACTCGAACCGTCGGACCGGATCGGTGAGGAATTTCATTTTGAGCAGGCATTCTTCGTGCTCTTTAATCCCCTGACTATCGGCGACCAAACCCGAACCGATGCCCATTTCGCCACGACCTTCGCGATCGATGACGGCCGTGCGAATAGCGACGTTGAACAAAGCCTTTCCATCCGGCGAAATACGGCCGATGGCACCGCAGTAGACGCCACGCGGCTCGGTCTCCAAATCGCTTATCAACTCCATGGCGCGGATTTTCGGAGCACCCGTAACCGAGCCCGGTGGGAAGATCGCCTTAAGCAAATCTTCCAGCGTTACTTCCGCCTTGAGCACCGCGCGCACGCCTGATGTCATCTGATGCAAAGTCTGAAATGTCTCGACAGTGAAGAGATCGGTGACGCTCACCGAGCCGAGTTCAGCGATACGGCCAAGATCGTTGCGCATCAGGTCCACGATCATGAGATTTTCAGCGCGGCTCTTGATGTCGCTTGAAAGCATCTGGCGTACCTCGCGGTCGCCTTCGTGCGTGCCTGCGCGTGGCGCGGTCCCTTTCATCGGGCGCGTCGAGATGACTCGGCCATGCTGCTCAATAAAGAGTTCCGGAGAAGCTGAAAGGATCGTCGCCGCGCCAGTATCGACAAGACCGCCGTAGGCAACCTTTTGCTTCAAGCGCAGATCGCGATAAAGCGCCAGCGGTGAACCTTCCAGGTGAAACTTGGCCTTGAATGTCAGATTGAGCTGATAGATATCGCCGGCGCGGATGTATTCCTGCACCTTCTCGAAGCGCGCGAGGTAGTCCTGCTGGCTCCATGTGTGGGTCAGCGTCCCCAGCGCGGGATCGCCAATGGCCTCGGCACGCAACCACGCCTGCACCTCGGAGCCCCGCATCTCACGCGGCTCCTTATACAGTCCGAACCACAACAGCGGCATGGAGCGCTTCGGCGGCATCCGGTCGGCCAGCCTGGGTTCGAGCACATACCCTAGTTCATAGGCAAAGAAGCCGGCAGCATGCAGACCGCGCTTAGCCCCATCCTGCAACGCGCTGAGCGCGGCGGGCACCTCGGTGGGCAAGTCGGCACGCACTGTCTTCACGGGGTGCTCGAACAGGACGGAAATCGCATCCATCCGCGTGCTGTTGTCGAGCAGTACAAAGCCTTCTTGCAGTTCGGGCTTTCGCGCCATTGTTCTTTGTTCTTCTAAGCCGGTGCTTCGCCCAACAACGAAGCGATGTTGAATGCGAGCGGCGCGAGAGCCGTCGTGCGTGTTCTTAACGCTTTGGGCCCGCAAAAACTATGTGGCACGGCCGACAAAAAACTCTGGACCGAGCAGGGCAAAAACGGCAGGAGCCGTGTTGAGCTGAGGAAATTGGTTATCCACAAGATGGCGGAGTTCACTAAAGCGCGGCGGTTCGCACAAATCTGCCGATTTCCCAGCAGATTTTTCGCTGTTTTTCAGGCTATTGGGCCGATGTGTCGCGTGCCTGAGATAGGGGTTCACAAGCACTCGAATTGTGTTATAAGCCTCCCCATTCGAGCCGCTCGGGAACGAGCGGCTTTTATATCTTCGCTTTCAGGCTAACGCGGATTTTCCCTGGGCACGCTCCGGGGATCGACACGCCGCCCGCCTCTACCGGGGCGAAGATCATGTTGGTGACGCGGGGTGGAGCAGCCCGGTAGCTCGTCAGGCTCATAACCTGAAGGTCGTAGGTTCAAATCCTGCCCCCGCAACCAACAATATCGCGCCTGACCAAGCCCCCCCGAATCCCGTTCCGACTGAGCGCCTAGAGCTCCGCGTGATGTGCGCGCTCGGGGGGAGCCTCGTGGTGATGTAACTACCGAGAGTCACCACAGTCCTCTCCACTACATTCCCCTATCCCTCATCTTCGCATTTGCCCCCTCCCACAAGAGGTCAACCAGCAACGGAGCAGTCTTGGCCGCTTTGAGGTCCGCGTCTGTGCCGAGACCGAATGACTTAACGAGCTTTTTCAGATCGGCAGCTTTGAACGAGAGAAAAGTCTCCCGGAATGCCTTTTGGCCTTTCATGGCGACGATCACCGGATCGACTGCTAACAGAGCCTCCGGCCCACGGAACACGACTTCGTAGCCCAGAGCCTCGGCCAGTTCCTTTGCGAAGCGCGGGTTGCCCATAGCTTCGTGGCGCACGATAGCGAAGAATTGGTCGAGCGCACGGCCGACGTCGATTTGCTTGTCGTCACTCATTGGCGGCCCCCTTTGCCAAAGCATAGCGGTAAAACTGATCGGTTAAGGCACGTATGTCGGCTTCAAGTCGCCCGTACTTTGCTCGGTACGTGCGAAACGAGTTGTGGCGCAGCCTTTGCGTCGCCTTCGTCATTTGGATCGAGAAGCCGATCGGCGGTTCGAGCACATCGTACCGTCTTCGCAGGCGATTGATCTCGGCCGGGTCTGTGGTTCGCTGCTGGTATTTCGAGATCACGACGAAATGCGGGATATCCTTCTTCTGGAGCACCTCGCCCAGGCCTATCTCCACGAAGTCTGTAAGGCTTCTCATCGAAACGGCGTCGGCGATCGTCGGGCTTAGAACCATGTCGGCCCCCAGCAATCCTGCGCGCGTGAGCCCCGAGAAGCCCGGCGGGCAATCGAAGATAATCAGGTCATAAAACGCATCGAGCGGATGGAGGTATTGGCCCAACGTCAGGCGGAGCTCAGCTCCTGGATCGACGTTCTGAATATAGCTGCGCTTCTCGATAACTGTTTCCACGAACCAGAGACGCGGCACCGAGGGCAGCACGTCAACGCGGCCGCGGACGCAGCGGCCCCTCAATTCCTCAAGATCGCTTGCCTCGCCGACGATATACGAATGCAATTCCGGCTTGGGGCCTTTGCCCTCGACATCGAGAAGAAACTTCGGCAGGAGCCGGCCCATACTCTCGGCGACGTCCATGCCCTCGCTGCTCAGGAGCATGAAACTGGTGCTCGACTGAGGGTCGAGATCGACAACCAGCACCCGCACCCCGTGGCACAGCGCAAGCGTTTCGGCAAGAAACATCGTCGTGGTGCTCTTGCCCACGCCACCTTTGAGGTTTGCGACGGCTAGGCGCGCTGCCATCAGTGTGGCCCCCCGATCCAACTCAGGAGAAGCGCCTGCTGCTGCTCGGGAAAGCGTGTGTCAATGAACTCATCGACAGCGGCCGCATTAGGCTCTCCGCGCTCCGCGTCGTGATGGATTGCGAACGTGCGGGCATCCTCCGGCGAGCTCAGCGTGATAAGCCCGAGACCATACGCCTTGCAGTTCTCGAGGATGGTTTGAAAGCGTTCAACATCGAAATCAGCGCTGCGGTAGTGCCAGACGAGATAGGCAAAATGCACAAGGCGCCGGTGGGCAAGCGTCTCGTGAACCGAACGCAAGTCGCACCCCTCGTCGCGCTTCACCTCGAAGCCGTACACGTCCACCTGAACAGTCGGTTGGTACTTGTGCCGCCAAGCATTGATCATCGCCAGATCCGGCCGGGACCACACCCCAGAGCCAGCGGGGCCCGCTGTCGCGGTCACCGCTGCCAAGGGAAGGTGGGTGCCAAGGCGGGGCTTCAACCGGGCCGCAAACTGAATATTGAGGAACCGGTGAACTACCGGATACAGATCGGCCTCAGGACTACGATACTCGGACATGTTTCCCCCCTCGGGAAGCCACCATAGCATCCGCGGTGCCGGACGCCAGAGGTTGGTCGGGGTGCAGACAAACCACCCTAGATCGCCACCGGCAATGCCTCGCGCTCCGCTCTCTCGCCCTCCAGCAACGTGGCGTGCCTTCGCGCCAGCGTCTCGCGGTACTCTTGGACTTCGATGTCCTTGAAAAACGGGTCGCCGGGGGCTAGCGGACCATGCCAGAGTGCCAATTCGTCGTGCGAATGCTATCAGTTTCGGATTGGTGGCCTGGAGACAAACGGATGTCCGTGCAAATGAGCGTCTTCCAACGGACACATCGGTCTTATGGCGGGGCCATGCACGGTTCTGTCATCACCAACCTGCTGCAGCGCGCCCAACCTGAGTTTGGGCCTGGTCTTCTGGACGTCTATGTGGAGTTGGTATGCCGCGCACCTTCGCGTATAGGAACGTCAATCGAAGCCAACGAAGTCATCATGGGCACGCTGGTCGCCAAACTTCCCATTGGCAAGATGTCGCCGAAAGCCAAGCGTTACGCGCTGACAGTTTTGTCGCGGAGGCCCGGCGACGAAGAACGACCAGTCCTGCCCATCGGCGCTTCGTCTTTTTCGCTAGAGGACATTCAACGCGAGGTCGCAAGGCAACAAGCAGAGGAGGAAGCGCGCAAAGCTGAGTTTGACCGCAAGCGTGCCGACGTCACAGCACTGCCGCGCTTGTTCGATGAAGTCGCCGACGCTTTGGCTGCGATGCCGCCCAAGCTCAAAACAAGTGCCTTTGATTGGATCGCCTTTGTTCAATGGTTTAGGTCGTTGAAGTCTGAACTACCAACCACATTAGAGGACATCATAGCCGCTGAAGCGGCGGCCCGTGCAGCCGCCGAAGCACGGCTTGAGGCGATGGATCCATGGGCGCGCCTAGACATTAATTGGAGAGGCTTCCACCAAGACGCCCGTAAGCTTCTGCCTGAGCCGTTCTTCTGGAGTGGCGACGATGACTTTGCCCCGCACGGCAACGACGAGGGCTTCGATGTGTTAGCTAAGATGCGCGATTTTCCACGCAAAGCCGCATTCACCGAAGACTCGCTTGCTTCACTTGCCGACCATTTCGGGCACACAAGCGAAATCATGGTCGCCGATACGGATGGCTTCAACCAGACACGTTATCTCGACTTTGTCGTCGCTGTGGCCTTTGGGCACGTCAAATTGAAAGGCTTCTGCCCATTCTGGCTTCGCGACAGGGCGCTCGCAGCGATGAAGCGCGAGATCGCCATCATCGAAGCGCTTGCCGAACGCGACAATTCCGGTGAGCCTTTGACGACTTTGGACATAGCGACAGCCCCCAATCGTGGACTGCAGCGCGACTCGTTAAACAAGCTCATCGGCGCGCTCGAACAAGTGCCGACCCACGCCTCCACCTGATCGCAGATTTTGCAGCTCAGATCTCCGCTTCACGGCGTGCGAGCGTCCGATTCACATTATTCCGACCCGCTTTTCGAATAGATGTGGCGCAAACCCAGGAGTGGTCGAGATCAGTCCGATATGCCAAATCTGATGATCGTCCAGAAGTATAAAGCAGCTGGCCCCGCTCACTATTGCGCCGGCGATATGTATCGAACCACGATCATAAGGTCAGCGGATTGATAATAAGCCGCGCTTGCCACATACCGGCCCGGCTTCAGCCGCAGGATTTCGTAGCCATCTTGCAAGTTTTTCCCACACTCGGACGCATCGATCAGCCACATTACACCGGATGAACCTGTCTCGAAATCAAGCCGCTCGGCTGTCGGGTCGTCTAACACGTCTCTCATATCCGTGCTGCGCAGTACCGGTTCAATGAGAGCCTCGTCATTGATGCAAAGCCATTGGACAAGAAAGCCCTGGTCAGCACCTTTGGCAGGATACCATGCTATGTCACCTACATCGCCAGAAAGAACGACCGCGGTGCCTTCGTGGCAAGGGATTGATCCCATCCAAGTCGTCACTCTGCAGGCTCGGGCATAGTCGCTCTGATCGCCCGGATCCATGTGATCGCGCCATCCCTCGGTCCCGCGCCAATCCTCAAGCTGTTCCTCGGCAATAAGCAGGTGAGGCCCACCGGTGGTCGTGACCCAATTGCGCGTATGTGTCATGCAGGGGGATCTTGCTCTTGGCCGTTGCAGAAATCGAACGCTCGTATCACTACTCTAACCTGTGTGAAAAACAACGTTCGTCAACGCTCGCACAAAGTTGGTATGGCTGGATGTTTGGAAGTTGCCGGAGAGGCGCAAATATGAAGAGTACGCCACCTCTGACCATCGAAGGCTATACTCCGGCGGAGATCGCCGCGATGGAGGATGTCTGGGCATTGGCCATTTGCGGAGAACCCATTGTCCACAAGGTGGGTGAAGCAAACATACTTGCCCAATTCTCAGTTCTGGACCGGTCTCTGATCACAGAGCCAGGAGCCACGGAAGGTGGAGGAGATGGCACTCTACGTACGCTCATTGACGCTATAGAGCGGTGCGCTCGCAGCCGGGAAATTACTGCGATCGATTGGCGGGTCTATGCTGTAGATTGTACAACCCCAAACCCGAAACTGATCCGCGTATTGGAATACCTCGGTTTTAAACGCGCTGAAATCCAAAGCGGTGCGATCGTCTACCGGCGGAAAGAGATCAAGAACCGCGGCGATACCCAGGACCTGGTGATCGTCCGGAACCACGGCCTCCAGGTCGAACGCATAGAATAGCTGGCCCTGCTCGCTCTTGCGCCGCCCCATCATCGAACCGCTCCGTCAATGCCCGACTCACAACCACGGCATCACGCTTCGTCCGACCTCTCAAGCCGGTTCTGCAACAAAATCGGCCCGTTGCAGATATCAAGACTTTCGCACCACCTTTTTCCGAGATGATATCGGTAAAGCTAACAAGCAGCGGTTACTGACGCGCTGAAGCAATGCGGCGATCACTCCTTGTGTCTGTTTCGATGTCGGCAACAGCCTCGTAATTAGATCCTGAGCCTCCCATAACGAAAACCACGTTACCTGCCCGATCAAAGACTATATAGAACAGCTCGCTGTAAATTTGTTTGGTTGGCGGATGTGCAAATGTACCGACCTTATAGATGTACAACCCGTACGCTCCAAGACCACGCATGTTGGCAGCGGGAAATTTCTCGAGCTCCTGGGAGCCAACGACGACTAGGTCAGGTGGGCCGAAAGTGTTCCGTACTTCTGCTTCACTCAAACCGTTGCGCGCCGCAGTGAACGCTCCGTCCATAACCAATTTCCGTCCGCCGTGCCGCAGCCAGTTGGCAAACTCTGACCACTCTCTTCCTTCAGATGACCAGCTGGGTTGCACATATTCGGCGCGGCCAGAACTTAAGGAATGAAGAACGAAAGAATAGAATAAGATTGTGGTTACGATACCCATGGCCAGACCGGACGCTGTTGGCGTCAACTTCCAAGACATCTTGCCAACTTTGCGCTCAGGTTCAGGCTGCTCGTGAGTTTGTAGAGGACTTGCTGCGTACACCGCAAGAGTTATTGTTGGGCATGCTTCTAACTAGAAGGCTACAATGATCCTAGTCTGTGCGTTGCGAAGCCAGCAATTGAATGACGGCTTCTGGCCCGTCGCATTTGATGAGCAGCGACCGGTTTCTGAGTATTGCGAAATCCGCAGACCGTTCGAGCTTCTGGACTCGATCCAAGGGCTCAAAATATCGTGTCCGCTTGCGGTGGTACTGCGGTCGCGACATGAGCGACGTTCCCAGTAGGGTCAATCAGGGACGCCGAAGTCTGCAATCTCTGCAAAATGAACGTACCTCCATGTCGGCAATACAGAGAAGCCTGCCAAAGAGGATGCAGACGATGCATGCTTGCGCGGCGCACCATCTTCAGAGAAGCGGACATCAACGCTTGAGTTCAGCGTGATATCTAACCGAGCAGCACACGTCAGCTGTCGGACGAACGCACACTCGTTAGTCCTATACACCGTGTTCGGTGACAGCCATTACAGGGTATACAGTGACGCGATTCCTTCCAAAGACCCTAGCCGAACAAAGAACGCGTCGTTGCTTGATTCCCGCGCGGTCATCGGCCAGATGAACCGCCACTCCTTTTGATAGGCGTAGCGGAAATGCTTTGAAAAGCCCTGCTTGAGCTGCCACGTAGCGCAAAAGTACGGATCGAAATAATTGACGTTTCGGGCATCCATCCGCAACTCCGGCCTCGCCGCACGAACCGCGCCCGCCAGCCGTTTGGCAAAGTCACCCACGTCGTAAATCACGACGAACGAGTCATAACCGAAATTGTCGAGTAGACGGTAATCGTAGCCAAGTGTCATGCAGTAAGCATAATAATCATCGCACCTCAGGGACATGCGCGTCCGCTGTGCGCAGCGCCCACCGTGATCGTCGCTGGGCTCGGCGTTGCCGATCCGCTCGTTCAACGTTTCACCCTCGGCAATAGAAATCTCAAAATTGAGCTCGTCGTCCTGGACAGCGGTGCTGAGGTGCCCAGCAGACCATGACGAGGCTGGGCTGATGCGGATAAGGCCTTCCCGGAACAGTCCCTCTGAATGCGCTTTCTTGGCGAGCTTGATCAGGAAAGGCCCCGGCCGCAACGGCCGCCCTTGCAAGATCTTTGCGCCAGACGGGGAGTCTGGATGCGTAGCGACGGGGAAGTGCGGCGGCTTCGGCAGGCCCGTAGGTATACCGCCGCGCAGGTTGAATTCCTCCATGGCGTGGGTCATCCGGCTCATCCAGAAGAAACCATTTGCATCGGCCTTCAGGAGACCAAGCTGCCCTACGTCCGTCGTCGTGCAGTAGTTGGCCTGGATGTCCCCAAAACGCCGGGTCAGCTCATTCATCGAGCAGTCGATCAGGTAAGGAAAATTGAGATAATCGAGCCGCCACTGATTCGAGCGCTTGATGGCAATTCCGTCTGTGCAGTGAGCCAGCATGTGGCTCTTCATCATCGCGGCGAGCTCGCGTCGATTGGGCCGGCGCAGAGCGAAAGGAGGAAGTTTCCACACAGGAGCGAGTCTCGGTGAGGCGCGAATCAGTCAGATACATAGAGGTTAGAGCATGGCCCGGGTGTTCATCAAAGTAGTCGCTAGGTCTGCTTTGTCCGCGCGGCGGATTGTGATCACATCACCCTTCGGGCCGACCCATCGCCGCTGCGAAGATTGCTTTCTCCTACCAAGCGGACCCACGTGTCTCACACACTCTAGGGGCCGTAAACATCACTCGATGTCCGCTCCATTGCCATACTGGCGATTAAGGAGGCGGGTAGTCACACATGCTGGCGACGACCGCAAGCTCGGCCGCAGCCGTCTGACACGACAACCAGTCCCGTGTGAGCTTACGAAAGCGATTCAGATTTCAAAACATGCGGAGAACAAATTACAAATCTCAAACAACAATTTGGACAACAGGTCGTCCCAGCGCAAAAACCGCAATAGTGTTTTTAAATACATTTTTCTTTGTCCGCTCGAAGGCTCGTCGGAACTAAACCGCAAAGCTGTCAAGCTTCGTGCCTTTACCAACGGCATCGGCTAACCACAGAGGCCTTCTTCCACGGCCAGTCCAAGTCTGAGAGGGGTCCTTTGGATTCCGGTATTTCACGGCAGACTTGCGCTTGGCTGGACGCTTTCCTCCGTCGATCAGTTCGGACAAGTTGAAGCCGGATTTCTGCGCAAGAGCGGCGAGTTTAGCTTTGACTTCTTGGGCTTGATCCGCCCGCTTTACGCAAATAGCAGCGTCAAGACGTCTTTTAAAAGCCACCAAATCTTTATAGCTCATCTTCGTCGGATCAATCCTGGACATTACGCAAATTCCTCTCCCAAAGTGCATCGAGCATTTGTGAATACGCATCCTCGCGTTGTCACGTAATTTCCGGCCAAACGGTCAACTTTTCTAAATCGCGCATCGCCCAAGCAACGTTAATCACGGATCTGATATTTCATAGATGCACAGGAGGCTCCGTGGACATCCTGCCGAACGTCGGCATCCCCACGTACAAATCGGTGACACAGATCCTTCAAGAGGTCGAAGATGACATCAGAGGACTTTAAGAGGGATATATACGGGGCGCTGCAAAGCCTGGGCTTTAAAAAGCGCGGCAAGTCGGTCTACCGCGATCAAGAAAACGTAATGGTACTGGTTTCTATAGAGAAGGCTTCCCGATGGCACATCGATGTCGGTTTCTGGCTCAAATTCTTGGGCGGAGAAACCACTACAGATCGGCATGAGAAGACACACATCTATATGCGTTTAGACCGCATCTTTCCTATGTATCGCGACATTATTCGAGCAGCCTGTGATTTAGGCGCGTCCGATCAGCTAATAGGGTACACAAAGTTACTTGAGCTCTTGCCGACTGTGATGGATGGCAAATTGCGATCAATGGGCACGGAAGAAGGGCTGAAGACTGCTCTGCGCGACGGTCACCTCTCACATGCCCTTTCCTTGCTTGAAGCCCGTAAATACCTCGAACAGTTGTAGCCACTGCAAAGCACAAACGCCGTGAAGAAAGCCAGCGTATTGCCAGAGAGCGCATAGGATCCGCGTGTCCTCAAGGCATGAGCACGCCGGTGGCGCGCACACGGGCTACAATTATCAAATTAGGGGAGTTAGTCAGCCAGACCAACTCTCTCAACCGCCGCTTTGATAAATGGCTGCAGCCAAATTATTAGCGAACAATGCGCCTTAATGAGGTTTCAAGAAAGGCGAGACGTAAAGGTAATCAAGATCCGACTTCGCCTGCGCAAAAGGAAGTGCGCACCGGGCCAGACGTTCCTTACAACGCTCGATCTCGCAGTGCACTGGGAACTTAACGGACGATTTGAGGTTGCCTCAAGCGGGCAATTGCGTCCGCTGTGATGTGATCTTCCCGTCTTGATCATTCGCAGACCCGGATGACGCGCTCGCCCTATTCTCCCGTCATCACTGGCACGCTCACGAGGGCGTTTGGCCCCTACAACTTCGATCTCTTTCGCAAGAATCCACCCCGACAGCCCTATCGAAGACGAAATAACGACAGCTGAAATTCTAGATCTTCGTAGCTCATCGGACGCTGATTTGGAGTCCTTCGTCCAAGGACCCAACGCCCCAGCCTCGTTGAATGAGGCTGCAGCTCTTCTCCATAGTCGCGCACAAAGTCATCAGCAGGCACAGTTTCAATGTTCATGAAGATGTTGCCAAAGGCGTCATCCTTGAGATGGTAGCCCACGACATCATTGAAAATCAGTGTCGAGCTTTCTGGGACATCCGACCAATTCGGCCGACGGAGCCCGAGTTCGATCACCTTCTTCTCACAATCGACACTGTAGCCAGTGACTAGCCAATCACCAAACGACGGCAGCGCGGTGACGCAATTTCCCAATCAGGGAGCATCGCCGGAATATTGGCTCTCCGGCAGACGAACTAAGCGAAGGCTGTGCACTAGAACGTATTTTTCTCCGCCGAATTTGTCTTCGGTGAGTTCGTTTCCTGCCCAAGATGGAGTCATTAGGTGAAGATGGCCAACCGGGCTCCGTAGCGTATTCAACTTTGACAGAAGAAAGTCGAGCCCTTCTTCATCAAAACAAATCGCGACTTCGCCATCGTCGCCGACCTCATGTTCCACCGTCAATTTCATCGCTCTCAACTCCACGAAGGTGACCATACACCGGCGGCTAGGCAGCCAGCTCTAATTCGCGAACTCGAAATCCAGACACCTCTTCACAAATTCGAGGGGTGCGGAGGTGAGTTCGCGTGAAAGGCCCGATGCTATAAACTTCGAATATGGTGTAAGTTGTAACAGGATTTGGTCGTCTGCAATCCCGGCTTTTCTGCCCGCCATGACAGCTTGTGCCGCTCGCAAGGCGCCATGCACTTGGCTCCATCGGAATGCAGCTGAATCGGAGACAAGAACGCTGTAATACCTGGAAAAACTTGTTATATCTTCGCAAGGCCTAACAATTTCTTCGCGAATTTTGCTCTCTAGAATCTTCGACGTATGTAGCAAATCCGCATCCGGCAAATACACCGATAATCCCCAATGGCCGTGATCCTCAAGCAGCGTGAATGCCATATATCCATTGTCAAGCGTGTATTTTGAGGGATTATCATGTTGATACAATTTCCCACCAAATGTACAGAGCGCGTTCCCCGAAAAGGCGAACACGTCGGGGTTGAACATTCCATACTCAATCCCGAGGACATTAGGTGGACCGCGCGCGATGGATCTTCCGAGGCGCAGGAATAAATAGTGATCCACATCACGGGAAGCCCAAACGGCCTTAAAGCGATTCTTCCCGACCCGTTTGTACCCACAGCGCTCGATTGCTTGAATCACTGTAGGCGAGCCTAAGTCCTCAACGTCCATTTCCAGCACTCCGTGACAGTTGAAATGCGGGATTGTGCGCCTACGCTCGAATGACTGTTTAGGCAAGCCACCATTGCAACGGGAGCGGGCACGAACCAGCTTTGTAACGCCTTGATCGAAACCTCAGGTGACCGATGCAGTCTCTCATGGCGACGGAAGAAACTGTGTTGCAGGCGCTCCGCATTTTCATTGGAAACGCAGACGTCGAAATCCCCGGCAGGGAGCTACGTTCAAGGCACCAGCCCACCATCCGTTGGCTTCGGTCCAAGCTGCTAATGCCTCGAGATAGTTTTCGAGCGGTACACAACCACGACCAGCGCGATGGCTGTTTGTACCGTCCGTCGGCGAGAAGTGTTATGAACTCTTGAGGTCGCGCGTTACCACTCCGCTTCGCGGCGCCAGACGCAACGCGCGGCTAACGGTTCCCTCTGCGGCTCACAACCAATGAGCGCAGATCGCAAATTTTCCGCAGCTTCGTTGACTGCTGTAACCGCGTACACGCGACCCCAGTCCTCGAGATTGCTCGCGACCGCTCGAAAAAAGACGATCGACTGATCGCGCTGTCTAAGTGCAATTCCCGATGGTGGTCCCTCGTAATAGTCCATTGCGATAAGCCATCGACAGTAAGGTCGTTCTGACATCTTCAGTAATCTCGGTTGGCGGGCATGTCATTTCAGCCCCAAACGCAGCACTGCACCCAATCTTATCATCTTCGGAGTATATGGCCGACGTGCCCCTCTTCGAACTCCAAGACGCCCAAGCGCTCACCACCCTCCAACGAAGCGTACACTTGATAGATATCTGCTTCGGGGTGAACGTCTAGCGCATATAGATGGCGCGCGCCAAAATCGATCCGTTCGAAGCTGCTGCCTAGTGCCTCTAGCTGCGTGAGAATCTCGCTGAAACGTTGATCGTTCGCATCAACGAGAATTCGGTACGTCGAGTGGCCGCTTCGCGATACGACTTCTTTAAACTCGAACCTCAGGCCGTCATCGGATGGAACCACACGAACTACGTCTCCCCAACTTAATCCACGTGCGAAATACGGAGTATTGAGGAGTCTAAACACTCCTTCCTCGCTCGAATCTGCGAGAGGTTCGATCCAAATGCTTTCGCTGCCGTGGCCATGCCAATCCTTGGCATCGAGCTTTAAGTTGAGCTTCATGATCGCGCACGTTTGCCTAACCATTATTGGAGGCACGAGACGAAGTAGTTGGCGAGGCCAGCAACGCCCGCAATCGCTCGACCTCCGCTAACAACTCGGGCACATCTTGGCGGGCATGAGCGATAAAGTCGATATCCTCACCCGTGGCTCCCAATATTTCCAGCTCTTCGCCGGAGGTGCGCACGATACTAGAGCCACCAAAATGATCGCGCCCTTCAATGAAACTCTTCCAGGGACCCGGCGTCGCAAGCTGTAGCCTAACCCTTATTTGATTGATGCGTTCTTGCGTAATCATTGCAGCGCTCGTTTACCCCGTCCCATCTAGCTTTAAGGAACTTGCCATCGTTTTGTGAGGCCTTCCGCATTGCGACCCTCAGTGCTCGATTTCAATGATCATTCCATGCAAACCAAAGGTCTTCAGCATTTATCTTTTACACTGTCAGCGATCGCTCGATGTCACTCCGCGTCTTGCTCTTTGTGGCATAGCGATGGATACGCGATGAAGCCTCCGGCGGTAGCGACCGGCTCTTGATCCACCCCAGTTTGGGCGCCGACGCCCGTGGGGCTGAGATAACAGTTTGTGCGGCGTCGGCGTCACCGCGTTGCACAGCAGCATCCGACGGAACTGAATAGCAGCGAATTTGATCCCACGTGAAGTCCCCAAGTCTGCAAGCGTAATGCACCTACGCATCGCGTACAATAGTCAGAGGGCCGACGAAGAGCATGTGGATCATATCTATCCGACCTGATAATTTCACACGCGATTGCGGCAACTAGGCAGAGGGGCATCGCGTGACAACCGAAGAAGTTGCCTGTCCATGTTGTGGGTATTTGTCTTTTCAGCGGCGCGGGGACTTCGAAATTTGCCCTATCTGCTATTGGGAAGATGACCCTACCCAGATTGCTGATCCCTGGCTACGCGGCGGCGCCAATCGACCATGCCTTGAGGAAGCACAACGCATATTTGTTTCTGCCGGTGCGATGGAAGAACGATTTGCTGACAGGGTTCGGGGCCCCTCCGCGCAGGATAGAAAGGATCCAGATTGGAGAGTAGTAAACGAGCTAGATAGGGAACACACAACCACTCCGAGGGAGATAGAGGAGAGACGGAAGCAAGGAAAGACTATCCCGTACGAATACTGGTTGCGAGCCCGCGCGCATAGCTCGAGAGCAACGTCCCCGTTACATGCGCACCATCCATGGAATAACCCCGGCGACATCCAGCGCGCCCTGGATGCGGTAAGCCATGCGGTCACTGATCAAGCGAAAGCTGCCACTTATGACCAGATCCTCTATTCTATCGGCAATAATCATGCGGGCACCTACTATCCCGTTGCGCTAACTGTCTTGCCCGAGTTCGATTGCATTTTGCTACGAGGCAGCTTGGCAGCGTGCGAGATCGTTCTCGACGTCCTTATTGAGCTGGTCACCAGCTTCGCGCCCGAACCTGGCTTTGAATACTACACAGATGACACTGGTATCGAGACAGACCTCGCGGAGGCGATGAAACGCGGTGTAAGCGCGAGGATCCCCGCCATTCGTACGCGACTTCCGACGTTTCCAATCGGCTCGCGCGCGGCGCGTATCGCCATTGAGTTGCTCGACTGGTTAGAAGATAACCGACCTCAAGCCTAGCGGCGTGCTAGCGCGTGCGTCATTCACTAGACCTTCAGTTGGCACGCTCCGATCACCACTAAAAAATCGCAACGACGCACTGACAATCGATGGCGGGATCGAGCGTTATCGGGACGACGGAAGTATGCTCTTCAATACGATTGAATGAACGAGGCAGTTTGAAAGCAATCGAAGCAGACAAAGACGTACACCAATCCCGCATCGGCCAAGCAAATCTCGTCCGAGATAGAGTCCAATTGACCGTAAAATGTCATTTGTTCACCACACCCGTTACAAACCGGCCATTTTGCTTTCTGAATAAATAGCGGCTCGCCGCCGAGTTTGTGTCTAGTGCCAATCTCTGGAGCCGCCCATTCGGACTTTACTATTTTCCTTGCTTCATCGTCTAACGGTTCAGCAGTAAGTTTGAACAGCGGTATGCGAATTTTCGACATGGGTTTCCTCACCCTTTTAGTTAGTAAAACTGGTCGAACAGCAGGGCTGTTATCGATACCATGGATTCTCAACGAACTATGCTGATCAATCTCAACACCGAATACCTAGCTGAGGCATTTCCGTCGCCCTACAGAAGCGATGCGCTAGCCGCAAGCAAAGCGGCTCTGAAGTTGCTAATTCCTCCACATCGTCATCTGGTCCTGACCGACGTTCCGCCGCAGCGCGGCAGGATGGTCGGTAACCCCGTCAGAACTCAACCGGAAATAATAAACAGCATCTGGACTGATGCGCTGAGCATCTAGAAGGAAACGGCTGGATGATCGGGACTTGCCGAGATCGTTAGTGAATTACTGGAATGAACCGCTCAGCAACGACGTCAGCCCTAACATGCGGATCAGTTTATTTTCGACTGAACGAACGAGATGAATTGCTGCTCATGCTCGGCATTGGCGAACGCTGAACGGGCAATAAAAATCCCCGCAAAGGGGTCCGTCCAGAGTACCAAGACAAGGTTCTGCGACGTGATTGAGGTGATCAATTTCCAACTGACCTGGCACTCACGGAGTTCATCGGACATGACACTGCATTTTTCGGCTTCATTATAGGGTCGGGCACGTTCTGGTTGGTCAACCTAGCTGAGCGCGCAATTTTAAGGCGGAAACCTACACCCACCTTGTTTCGTGACGATGGTTTAGTGCTGGGCGATCGCACATTGTCCGTGGACGAGTACGGTGTACACATAACCAACGAACTCCTAACAGAAGAGGGGCAGGAAATGTAATATCCGCCCCAATGGCAACTGCCCAAATTCTGTTTCCATCCCATCGCTTGGCCTGAAAGAGCTCCCGACAACGCGTATCGCTAAAGTCGTCATGGTGCTTTTGTTCTAGCCTATAAGTCAGAAGCATTCTGTGTCGCCCCTCTGCGTCTGCAAAGTCGCTCCGAAAAAGCACCTCGGCGGTGAAAAAACAATGGTCATATTCTATAAGCCATGCGCTAGGTTGGGCGTTCAAATACCGTTAAGGTGTGGTTCCGCCACGGGGTGTGGTCGACATTTTGCTGGAACCCGCCGTCCGCAAAATTCGCAATCGAGTTAATGCCGAATGGGGGTAAAAATGGGCTACGATATCGTGTGGTTTGCCTGCCAGCTCGCGAGCTGCAATCCGGCCACTGTTGTGGATGCGATCATCTTTGAACAGCAAAAGGCTGTCGCTGAGTTGCTGGAGCAGTCCGGAATGACAATGCAGGAAACTCGGTCCAGCTCGGGAGTAAGGATTCAAACGCTTGTGCCGAAATCCGGGAAGAATTCTGAAGTTGATGGCAAGCAAGCTGACAAAGTGCCCCCTCCTAAGCCGGGGCGCCAAGGTTTGGCAGAACTGCTGAAACCGACAGACCGCAAGACGCTACAAGAAAAAATCGCGGCGGCGATGCCGGGGGACTGGAAGCTACTCGACGATAGCGAGCGGGAGACGACTTGGCAGTCCGGCAAGGGTGCCGTCCAAATTGGTTGGCATGGAGCCTACGTCATCGGCACAGGCTATGGAAATTTTGAGGATGGGCTCGATGCTGCAAGCAGGGCGCTGACAAGCGCTGGATTGACTGCCTTTGATCCGCAATCAGGTACGACCCTGCCGTAGCGCTCAATACGGGGACGCGCAGTGGCAAATGACTGTGCTGCTTGAATTCCGCTCCGTGTCAGTGAGCGGCGAGGCCGTCCTTCTTCCTGCGCGTTTACATTTCGACGATGAAAGCTTGCATTTCAATCCAGGCGTGGCCGAGACTCGAAGGACGTAGAGCAAGCAATTTCGCCTGAGGCGGGAGGTGTCCTGAGCTTCCTAGTACGACAACATGAACCGCTTGAAGGCCCTAAAGGGCAGCAACCCACCGACGTTGATGTTGGAACAGAATAGTGTCTACTGAAACAATTTTTGCCAACAAGGTAGATGAGGATTGGCTCCGTGCCACGTCTGTCGTACTAACGCGGCGTTCAGCACACGACGACCGCACGCCCGACAGATACGTCCTCGTTGAGCATCACGGCAAACGGCTGCGATGCGACATCTTCCTTACTGACGCCGAATGCTTTGGATTCGAGGACGTTCGAATTTGGCATCAACTTTTGCTCGTCGGATGGGGAAGTACCGTCTATTGCGTCGATCTTGGAACGCTCACTACGCATATTTATCCACTCGACAACTACTTCAACTTTTTCATTACGGGAGATGAGTATTGCCTCGTAATTTCGGGAAGTCGCATCATGCGACTCAATCGAAATGGCGAGCTCTTGTGGCGATCAGTCGAAATCGCGGTCGACGGCATTACGATATCTAAGATCGAAGACGATACCATCGCGGGCGATGCGGAACATGACCCGCCTGGCCGATGGCGTCCATTCACGCTCAGTCTCGCAACGGGAAAGTGACAGGAAAGAATGGCTCCTAAACGCTCTTCGAGCTAGCAACAGAGATCCAGAACTCCTTCAAAACGACCGCAAGGAACGCTTCTAACGGCTACATCGATGTTAGGTTCAGCTTGCCGCGGGTGAACTATTATGCAGCAATCTATCCATCCCTTGCCGCCAGCGAACAGCGATTTCACCGACGTGATCAACGTCATTCGCAATCAGCTCCTTCACGCGATCTTGCTGCAAAACCCTTATAAGCCATTCTTCTGATGGGGCATCCAACTCGCAGAGAGATGCAAGCGAGGCGGCTACCTTTGAGGCGTGTTCGGCGATTGAACTCGGACCCAATGCGGAGTGGCGCTCAGGAGGAGACATCCGCAGTGCAGATTCAATAGACATTTGGCATCCATCTTCAAACCAAGCTCGCGCCCGCAATAAAAATTCGGGGTCTAATCGTGAAGCTACAGCACAAAGCTGAGGCGAGGTCCAGCAAGGACGGAAGATTGCTGACCACAGTTCGGGCAGACATGTTGTGTTCCGTTTTATCAGCATGGCCACGGCTGCTACGATTTGGGGTCGCCAATTCAATTCACGAAGCATTGTCGTAAGCGTTTGCTCAAGCGTTAGACCGCTGGCCTCCACTGCTGCTCGAATACGCTCGAGCACAATGATAGCGTCATCATGTGGGTAAAGCAGTTTGAGGTAACTTGGGGCTTCGCTACGCTCGCAAACAAACAGCAAGCGATCGAATTCACCGAAAGTCATAATTTCGCTGCCTTCCATAGCGCCAGCTCGCCTGCCATAGGCGCGTTAGCGCGGCTGTTGGAACCTGTTCGCCTCGTCCGATCAAAGGAAAGCATACATGGATCGTCGTCGAAAATTTGCAGAATTTGTTCGCTCGAAGCTTAGCAAAAGGGCTACCATTGGCATTGACGACAATGCAGAAGCGTTTGTTCTCTCGCCCTAGCCTCTCAAGTACTCAGATGCGCCCTTCCGATCAAAGATTTTGCTCAGTCCTGCACACACTTCAAAGCCCACAAAACGTGGGTACGATTATACGAGCACACGTTGCGTTCGGCGGCGGCCCAGTGGTCTTCATCGGACAAGGCCGTCCCTGGGACTTCAAAAAAGGATCACAAGCATTTTCCCGAAAGCTTGAGCGACTTTGCGAATTAGTGTTCCTCGAACATGACGCTGCCTTTTTCGACTGGAGCCTGCATCAGGGCTATATGCCGGTAGCTGTGGAAATCGCCGAACATGCAAGCCCGCTTCCCGGCTTCAGATTTCCTGAACGACCGGCAATCGTCGTTGGCAATGAGAGAGCAGGCCTCTCACCAGCTTTCTTGACCCGCTGTGAAGCCGTCGTCTCCATTCCGCAATTCGGAAACGTTGAGTGCCACAACGTTGCAGTTTCGTGCGCCCTAGCGATGTACGAATTGAACCGCTGTCGCGCAGATGTTCTACCCATCGCCGGTTCAAAATTTGCGTTGAATACTTAAGACGGAAGGCGCGGCCACTACCTCACGATAGTTGCCTCGCCAATAATTCGGCTCTCCCACAGATAAAACTTCTCCAGGTCTGAAAGCGCAGCGAGGGCCAGCATGGGCACAAGAAAGATAATGCCGACGCGTCGGCGCTCTCCAGGAAGCATCGGATCCCGCAGCAAAGGATATCCGGTCCAGGCTTCTTCTACAGTTCGCTCGGACGGTGTCTCTGGCGGGCTCGATTTCTGTCTCATGCTCCACTCCTCAGGTGGTCACGATGAGCCCGAAATCCTCCGTTCCTCAAGCCGCTAGTTTAGTCTCACAGGTGTTGATGTCGGACAGATTGCCGATGTACAAAGCCGGCGCATCTAAGATTAAGAGCGATAATCCCGAGACTCCGCGCGGTGAAAAACCATTACCTCCCCTGGCCAGGGCTCAATCTTTGTCCAGGACGGCGTACTTTCCGCCGAACATTGCACGCTGAAGTCCGGGAAGAAATGCGATATTAGCTCTGTTTCAATGCAGCTAACATCCTCCACATCATCGGGCGTGAACATTTCATCGTAGACAAACCGGGCATGAATATCTTTACCGCCATAGGACATGAGAACGCATCTCAAATTAGGCTTCACCATCCCTAACATCGCTACCTGTAGGGCGGCCATTATTGCGCCCCCCAATTCTCTAGCAGACATCTAAGGCCTCGATGGAACAATATGCGCGCCGCGACTTCCATAGTGAATAATGCCCTTTGTGGTTGGTGTACTATTACCCTCCTGGTCAACGTAATTACCTATCGGTTGCCCCAATCCACTCGTTCTCTTGAGCTTGGCTCCCAAGAGGCACCTGCGCCCACGATCTGCAGCATCAACAAGCGCACGGTTGCGCTCACGTGCGATTCACCAAACACTCCATTTCGTTCCAGATTTTGTCTCAAACATTACGGCTTCAGGGCCCTCACGATCTTCAGGTCTCAACGATATGCAAACCGACGTATCTTCCGCAAATTTTAGTTTGAGGCACTTCTCCTTAACACCGCTTGCTTCGAGTACCTTACTGCCGATTAAACTGCAAATTTGGTCGCGAAATCCAGCCTGGAAACTTCGAAATTCTATTCCAGAAATAGATACCTGAACGGGACTCAAAATAGTCATCTCCGCGGCGTCAAAATTTAGCTTCAAGTAATCCATAACGAATTGCACGGCAATTAGCCGTTCACCAACTATGGTACTCAAAGATGCGAATTCGCTGTTTTCGGGTAATAACATGAATCATACTCTCTACGAAATCAGGGTGTCTGCAGCGGTATGTGCCAACCTGAACCCTTGCCGACGGGCTTTCCTGTATTCGGGTCGACAGTCTGACCCCAACTTCCACCCTTCCCATTCCCGTAACTGACGTATCCACCTGGATATCCAGGAGACGAGAGACTAGGATTGGTTGGATCCATGATCCGTACGCCCGTTACGTTGTCATGTAAGCCATTACCACCGCCTGATCCGTTTATGTACTTTATTCCCTTATTGTTATCTGCGGGATATGGCCCGTCGGCACCCTCTGGTACTGGGATAAGTTCGCCACTGCTCGTTCCCACGAAATCAGGCGCATCGCTATTGAAGATGTAGCCGTAGACGGTCGTCACCGCATCATAGATCAGAAGGCCACCGCCAATTATGTCGCCAACAGGGAGTGGCCCGTCCATCGCGGCGATAGTGGCGGCCGTCGCGGCTGTTGCGGTGAAGCGCACTGCGAATCGCCGCCACGGCCGTGCGCTCGGCGATGTTGCCAGGTCACGCCCAATGTTGCGGAAGAAACTCCCGCTTCGAACGATAGTTAGTCCTGCGCGACATGCCGTAGTGAGGGGGTTGACATTTTTCGACGATTTGAAATCGAACGGATTGCTGCACACGAACGCAGTCGAGCTGAAGTCACGCAACGACTTACCGCAGGCAATCGAAAGGCGCTAAATGACTTCGCCTTTAGTATCCTAACGACAGAGAACAGCGCACTGTTCAGCGCGCACCTCTAAGGTTGGCGCGCGTGTGCGCTTCTCGGCGCAGCATTCTAAGACTACTTGCTTCGGATAAGTGTCGCCTCAACACGCCCAAGAAACCCATCGAGTGACTCTGCGCAGACACGAATACATGTTTGATCAACGATAAACGAGGCGTCAATCGTCAATGTCTTTCCGTTCGTGAACATCATGGCGCAACTCGTGTAATCACCGGCATACTTCACCCCCGCTTTTCGACCAATGACCAAGGAGAATTTTTGGCCGAAGATGGAAGCGTCCATTACGGCTCTCACACCGCCGATAGATTTGGTCGGATCGCTGGAAACTGCTTTGAGCTCATCAGCGAAAACCTTCAAAGCTTCATAAGCAACGGCAACTTGAGCGATTTGCAGCCGGAAGTCGGTGATGAGAGGGGGATCGGCAGCACGTATCAATTCTCGCTGCCAAAAGTCGCCATCGTATCGGATCGACAGCACCAAGTATCCGCTGTCGAACACCGTTCGAGCCAGTACAAAGGTAAGGTTCTCTCGCCCGCTCGACGACGGGATGCTCCAGTCGAAGTCGTCACCTACGTGGTCCACCACCAGGGTTTCCTTTCCATCTCCGTCCATGCTCTTCATTTGGATTTACATTCCTCTCCCCGGTTTCGTGAGGCGTCCGACCTCGAGATTCGTGACCTCCCATGTCCTCTCCAGGTCCTCGGTCGGGTATTGGATTATCAGGGTCAGGGTCTAGGCTTGGAGCTCCTTCGACGTCGCGCCATTGACTTCTTCTCTTGTCCACTTCCCCGGACGGTTTTGTTGCTCAACACTCGGCAAGCCGGTGTTGATGTGGTTCCAGATGTTGCGCGCCTTCCGGCCGGCTCGCGGAACGTGAGTCGGAAGGCGCATCAAGCAAGCAGGCTTGCACTACAACTGGCACCGGCATTACGATCCCAGCCTCGGCCGCTACACCCAGCCCGACCCGCTCGGTTTTGTGGATGGGCCGGGGGTGTTTAGTTATGCGGGGAGTGCGCCGCAAACGCGTATAGATAAAACGGGACAGAATACTTTTACCGAAGGCATCGTACTAGGAGGCCGGACAGGCGGAGCCATATGTGGACCGAACTGCGCTGCTGGCGGCGCTATAATTGGTGGTATAGTTGGCGGCGGAATACTACTCTACCAGTGCTTCAAAACAATTACGTGCGAAGCGAAATGCAACGTTCAGCAAATTGACCCAAAAGCCGAGTGTCCTCAGCGAGTCTATGGCACCGCAACGGGGAATGATCAGGTCAACGCATGCAAGGCCGCCCAAAAAGATGCCAACAGCAAAGTGCCTAGGGGCTGCTACAAGCGGCATTGCGACTGTGACTGCGGTTAACGGGCGAGGCTGACCTTGAGAGTATGGGAAATCACCGGCACGTTCGAGATCGAATTTGACCTAGCCGGCGCTGAGGTTCTGGTTTTTAAGGTGGAGCTGTGTCGGCGCGTTGATACAGGTGAGATGAAAGTTCATGTTTTCCGATCGGATATGTACCGGGTCCAACCCCTTGAAGCTGGACACGAACCAGTCGCGGAAGCTTGGTATGTGCTCGACACAACTTTTGATGATCTACAACTAAGGGCACGGTCCACCAAAGAGGCCCTGGATGAGATTATCGCAGCGATGAGAACGCAGCTCACTTTGCCTAATACCTGATCTGACTGTGGTCACGACGGCGAACAACCAGTCGTTCGACTACTCACCGGCCAATCGCCTCAACAGCGCCAGCGGTCCTTACGGGTCGCAGTCGTGGTCTCCAACGTCGCCACGTCGCCGGCGCTGCTCATGGTCCGCTCTTTTGTTGGTCAACACGCGGCAAGCCGGTGTTGAGCGTGATCAGCTCAACCGGCCAGTGAGCGCGCGGATGCTGGTGGGCATCCGAAGCGCGATCAGGAATGACGGATGCCACGGGCGCCGATGTCTGGTCGGCTCTCTACAGCCCGTTCGGCGGCGCCTACACGCTCTCAGGTGCCGAAACCCTCAACGCCCGCTTCCCCGGCCAGTTTTGTTGCTCAACACTCGGCAAGCCGGTGTTGAGCGTGGTTCCAGCTGTCGCGCCTTCCGGCCGGCTCGCGGAACGCGAGTCGGAAGGCGCATCAAGCAAGCAGGCTTGCACTACAACTGGCACAGGCATTACGATCCGACAATCGGACGATACACACAGCCAGATCCGCTAGGGTTTGTGGATGGGCCGAGTGTCTATGATTATGCGAGGAATCTTCCTATTAGGATCATTGATCCAGATGGTCGTATCGGAAGGCCAAAAGGAAAAAATAAGGAAGATTATCGGTCACGAGCCTGCAAGCCGAATGAGCTAGCAAAATGTGAGGCTGAATGTGCTCCGAAGCCATTGTGGCTATGCCAAGTGTCTCAGGTACGCAAAGTCTTTGGGTTGTATGAAGAAAAAGACGGTACAGTTACCGTATTGAAGAGTTGGGAGGACAAAGAGCTGACGTGCAAATGCGATGTACCGGAGTGCGAAAAATAAGGGCGACGCAATGTGGTTTGAAGGAAGAGAGGTCTCTTTAACGGCGATGCCGGTAGAGGCAACTGCGTTGGAGATCGGAAAAACCTATTTTTCCCTAACCTTTATAGACAGCTTTATGCTGACTCCCATTCTAGAAACTTTGGTGTATCTCGGACAAGAAGAAGCGGTTGACGGTAAGATAGTCTTGCAATTTCAGGACATCTCATCTTTCAACGCCGGCGTGCCAATGCCGAAGTCATTCGAGGGTTCAAAACCCAGGCTGAGCCATACTCCTTCAGGTGACATCGCGACTTTCTATCAATGCTCGCCAACAGATCTTGGCTCCGTCTTCGAATTCGAGAATGCTCTGGCCCTTCTTATGCTCTGCTCGTTGCGACGCAAGAAAGCGAACGCCAAGTGAGGGGGAACTCCCCGTCTCGAAGGTCACGTATCCTTCCGGCCGCATCGTCCTTTACGATCGCGATAGCGTCGGGCGTATCAACAAGGTCTCGACCAAGCAGAACTCTGGCGCTTCGAGCGTGACCGTCATCGACAACGTCACCTATCAGCCGATCTCGAACCTCATCAAATCTCTGACCTACGGCAACAGCCTGGCAGAGACCAACGCGCACACCCAGGACTGAGCGCAATCGCAGTGCACGGTGATGAACGGCGCCACGACCGTGATGGGGCTTACCTTCGGGCGGACCGACAACCTCAGCATCACCTCGATCGGCGATACGGTGCACCTCCGCCAACAACCGGTGTTGGGCTGCTCGGCGGCCAACCGCCTGAACAGTGCCAGCGGGATCTACGGCTCGCAATCGTGGACCTATGACGGCGTTGGCAACCGCACCAGCGGACGTTCGGCGGGGTCACCGATACCTACAGTTATCCTTCCACCAGCAATCTGCTGCAGGGTGTAGCACGCTCTCGCTGGCGCTTCGGATGCCACCGCATCCGCGCAGCAACGCCCGATCCCGCGCCTTCACCTATGATGGAGCCGGCAACACCCTCACCGACGTGCGCACTCTTTTCGCGCCTTCCGGCCGGCTCGCGGAACGCGAGTCGGAAGGCGCAACCAAATTGGCGTCACGTATGCCTACACCTATAACAACGCCAACCGCCTCAAGACGGTGTCGCAGTCGGGCAACCTCATCGGCACCTACACCTACAACTTGCTGTTTTGCGCGCCTGCGCGCGCGGGGGGCCGCGAGCAGCTCGCTCGTTGCGTTGCGCTGCCGATTCACGTCGCGCATGGAAGGATGTGCGACGATCGGAGCGCGGGCGGGTGATCACGAACTCAGGTTCCGCCAACGGCACATCTTGTTTGCGCTTCGGATGCCCACCCACATCCGCGCGGTCTCGGTCGCGCAAGGCGGATCGTTTGAAACAGGTGCGCTCACCGGCGCAGTCGCAGCAGGTTCAAGCCTGCCTGCTGGACTCATCCGGAGTCATGGGCCACTCGGGCGACGGCAATCCCGGGAGTACATCGCGGAACGCACTGCCGTTGCAGCCGTTGCCGGCGGCACCGGCTTCCGTCCTCGCAGGTGGCAAGTTCGCTAACGGCGCAATAACAGGCGCGTTTGCGCAGCTGTATAATGCGGAGGCAGTTGATGAAGTCCAGCAGAAGCTCCAGGCAGTTGCCGACGATGCCATAAAAATCGATGCTGCAGGGGATGCGGCATTTTCTGACGATCAGCTGGCTGCTCAAAAGACCAAACCTTATGTCGTGCAATGCACCGAGGCTACAATATCGACGCTGGTTGTCCGCGACGCGATAGTAGGGATATCCAGCTGTTAGGTCGGTTGACGGGTAGAATAAACGGAGGAGGATTTGACGGACCCTGCTGCGTTACCGGTATGAATGACTCACCACCGGCCAGTGGCCGACGAAGGTAGCGAAGCATGGCAGCTTGAATCTCTTCCACATCAATACGTCTCGTGCTCTGGCCCAGCGGCCAACGTGTTGAGTGTCGTGGGAGCAATAATTGACATCATCACTGGCAGACAGTTTGATACATTCTGCCAAGCCAATCCCTCAACATGCTATCCAAAGCGAAAGGAGATATATTAGTCGCAATGCGGAAAGCCTCACAAACCGATGGCAAGTTCCTTAAAGCTAGATGGTGCGGGTGAACTCGATCTCTGTTCCGTCTCGCCGTTTGATTTACAACGACCGGTGTATGGGCTGATTTCCGGGGCCACTGCCGATGGGCGCTCATTCGAGAATGCCACGTTCGAGAACGTCGATTTTTCGTATAGCAACTTGACGCGCGCCAGATTCATCGCCTGCCGTTTCGAGAACTGGCATTTTCAAGAATGCCAATCTCGTGAGACTCTACGTCAAAAAATGCGAGTACACAGATTGTGATTTTTCCGGAGCGGATTTTCGCCGGGCCCTTCTGGGAGTGTTCGGGACAACAATGCGACGTTGCGTTTTCGACGGTGTGAAAACCGCGGAATGCAGCCCCGTAAACCTCATATTCGAGAATTGCAGCTTCCAAGGTCGCGACTGGCGAAGGATCAGATTTTGGCAGCAGGATTCTGGAACTGCTCTTTTGTCGGGGGGACGTTGACGCTGTTGATCTAACGGCCATGGATTATTATACCCCATATAAATTGGCTGGGTTCGCCGCTACGAAGTGGACTGCATGATGTCTCGTTTGAAAACGCGAGGCTGCGGTTTGTCGGGTGTAAGGATGGCTGCACAATTGAAAACGTGCAAATGCTCGTAGACGGAGTTCGTTCATTGGCGATGCTGCCGGTCTGGTCTCATTGGAAGGGCAACTCACCTCGCAGCCGCGATTGCTGGATGGTATCCGCGAGTATTTCCAGGTAAAGCATCTGAAATCCCAGACTAAGCAGATAGTAAACAGAGACGACCTCGAAATCCTGAATACGCCGAAACTCGCTGACGAACTTGATGAACTGATGCGTACTGAACCGCAATTAGACCTTCTTACACAAGGGCCGGATGGCGTGCGAGTTTCGAGCGGGATTGCTCGCTCCACCGTACATGCAGTTGCGGCAATCTTTATTATAGACAGGCGCGTACGTGCCGATCGGTCGCAGATCAATGCGGGGTATTGCAAACCGGGCAATCCAATCGCTGCGGCGGTCAAGGTCGGCCTGCACGCGGTTGTGGGCGGCGCGGTCTCGGTCGCGCAAGGCGGATCGTTTGAAACAGGTGCGCTCACCGGCGCAGTCGCGGCTGGATCGAGCCTGCTCATGGACAGCCCGTCTCATGGGCCACTCGGGCGATGGTGTGCCTGAGAACGTTGTAAGCCCGCACTGCCGTCGCAGCTGTCGCCGGCGGCACAGCCTCCGTCCTCTCCGCCGGCAAGTTCGCCAACGGTGCCATCACAGGTGCGTTTGCGCAGTTGTATAATGCGGACTGGACGAGCACCGAGCCACCCCGGGGACTTCGATTACCCTATTTCCGTGTATTCAATGCACCGGGCGACAACCCATTTCTCCTGTAACTGGGAAGCTGGTGCCGGACAAACTGTGACTTTGCGCACTATCCGGTTAATCCTCTTAAACCTATTCAAACATCCCCATAAACCTATTCGTATAGAGGAATCCGCAATGACACAAATGAAGGTCTATAAGATTGGAGAAGAGCCGGTCTCGATATCTGTCGAATTGCAGTATCTTCGAATGTTTTTCGCGTCTCACGCGATTGCCTTCAGAATTTAAATTCGACCCCACCCTCCACAGATGTGGCTTGATTGAGTTTGACATGTGGGAGCGGAGTGGTGATTTAAACGTATTATGGCCACTATTGGCGTATCTTCCTCGCAAGCATTGATGGATGATCAGGTATTTACACTGCATTTCGATAACGGAGTGGGAGATGTCTGTCGCAATGACTGGCGTACTCCGGAACTCGTAAACATTTATCGTCTCGGGGTTAAGAGAGAATGAAATGATGAGATATCCGGCCGACGCCATTAGTACCCGATTACATCCCTTTAGTTCAGGATATTACGCACCCTCGGCGAGGCAGAACGTATTTCCACAACGGAGCGATAAGAGAGGAGTGATGGGCTGGCGATCAGTGGCGGCGCGTTTGGTGATTTTAACCGCGCCGAGGAAATTCTTTGTTACGCATTCCACGTTGCATCCGGGCGCTCCGCCGATCCGTTCGTGCAGGACATCACAAACTTCAGGCCTTCAACGCCTATGCGTTGATTGCGCTTCCGACCTCCTTGCTGAGAGCCGGCCGGAAGCGCTTAGAGCCGCGCGCGCAAATGGCCCGAAGCGGAGTCGTAACGCGCCAACCACGGCGGCAGAGCAACCCGCTGTCCTGTTCTTGCGCTTCGATGCCCACCCGCATCCGCGCGTCACCGACCCCTTCAGGCTTCTTCCTCAAGGGCCTGTTCAAGGCCATCGGCAGTGTGTTCAGAGGTATCGGTCGTGGCCCTTGCTCATGCCGCTAAAGCCATCGCTAGATCATCAATAGGAAGAGCGATCCTTCAGATCGTGGCCTGTGCCAATCCCGCGGCTGCGTTTACGCAAAGGCGCCAGCGGTGGCGCGGGTCACTACCGCAGGCGGAACACTCCAAGCAGGCGTTTATTTTGCGCTTTGGCATTCGTGCAAGTCGGTGCGAGTAACGGCGGCATCATCGACATTTGGGGTAAGGTCGGCGACGCGGTGGTCCTCTCCGGCACGGGGCTCCGTCGGCGTCCGGCCTGTCGCACGGCGTGGTCTCCAGGTGATCTCGATGGCCCAGGGCGGCTCGTTCGTCAGCGGGTTCATGTCCGGCAGGTCGTGGGCGGCGTCGGCGAGATTTCCGGCGGATCGGTGAAGCTGGCTGTCTTACCGCGACCGTCGTCGCAGGCGGGCATGGCCTCGGTGCTCAGGCGGCAAGTTCGCTAACGGTGCCATCACAGGTGCATTCGCGCAGCTGTATAATGCTGAAGCTGGCCCGGAGTGGTATAAGAAAATTCGACAGCAGCATTCAGATGGCGTGCGCCAAGCTCGAACATTATCAGGGCTCGCCTGGATGAAGGTGCTGACTGAACCAGGAAGGCCGAGACGACGTATGTGGCTGGCTTTGGATACGCCCTGATTTTAGATGATCTTCCGCAAGATCCCCAAGGGGCCATTAAGGGAATTGAAGCCGCCGACTTCGGTTATAACGACCTTCGGCTGGACCCACACCAAGTCGACAAGGATGTCGCCGTTCAGTTGTTAGATGCGGCGCACAACGACAGGACTATCTGTGAGTCGACCCGCCTATTATGGAGTTGGGTTCATATCGACATTGAAGCCGGTTGGTCTGGATTTAACCTGGAGTTTCAGATTGAAAGCTGCCGGCGTTGAATTGCAGACGTGTGGTTATAAGGGCTGTAGCAAGGAGATTGAGTGCAAAAACGACCGCGCCGTGATCTCTCGCGAATTGTCAGAACTCGGATATGGCAAAGCCTGTCGATACGAACATATGGGCGACGGAGTAATGATGACGTTTATCACAAGTTGCGACTCGTCGAAGCACCGTTCGCCGGTGGAGTAGTCGATAATGCCGTCGTATCGGTTCTGGTCTGGAAATCCCGGCGCCGACCATTTCTGCAACGTGTCAGAAAATATGGGCCACCAGCTTTTTCAGGTTTCCACCTCCTTTTCACCTGAATGTCCAACAGTCGCGACGTCCACCGGTACGCGCGGCCTTTACGAGTTGTGGCAATGGATACGGCCCAATATGATGCCAAGGGACTGGCAGAGGCACCAAATTGAGTTGCAAGAAGCCGCAAGCGGCTGCGTCCGATCAATCACCGACCTTGAAAGTTTACGCGGCTGCTGTCGGACTGTCGGTGATTTTCTTGGCATAGGGTGAACGCTTTGATGCGTACAGCGCTCATCATCTATCTAGGTGTACGTCAGAGACGTGATCCTGATGAAATCGCTGCTGCAATTCAAGGTCAAAGTAGCATCAGCTGGAAGGCTCAAAATTTGCCTGGCCGAACCGGGAAATGGAAATTATAGAGGGTATTTGGACTCATCGGTGGAAGCAAACGCATGGTCCGGTAATGCGAAGAACCGTAGGGCGAGCGATGACCTCAACGAAGCGATATGGTGGCGGTGACGGTGACGATCACCTGGTCGGCGTTCGACAACCCACATCGAGAAGGGCACCAACAGCATCGATCTGGCGTATGGCCCTGGTCAGTCGTCATGGCGGACCGATGTCAACCAGACCGGCACCACGACCACCTATTACATCGCGGGCGGAAGCTTTGAGGTCTCGGTGGCCCAATTGGTCTGAAGACGCAGGCGCCTACACTTTCAGGCACCGTTGTCGTCATGCGCTCCGAGAGCGCACTGCCGGCCCAAAGGGCCCGCAAACCTGCCACTTCCTCAAGGATCACCTTGGCCTGCTTGCCGCCGAGGCCGACGATCAGGGCGCCATTCATAGAGTCTACTCGTTCGATGCCTGGGGCAAGCGCCGTCAGGTCGACGACGGCCATATTGTCCATCCTTCAACTGGCAGTTCGCAGGTCACCTGCGGTTATATTTCTTTAGAGGTGCGTGCGACTCTCCTGCGTCGAGCCGGCCGCACGCACATGCCACGAGCAGCTCGATAAGCGCGGATGCTTGTGGGCATCCGAAGCGCGGCTGAGGTGTTGGTCTCATCCACATGAACGGGCGCGTCTATGACGCCGACATCGGCCGCTTCCATTTTAGTGCGCGCTCCGGATGCCCACGCTGCATCCGCGCTCCGCCGATCCGTTCGTGCAGGACATCACAAACTTCCAGGCCTTCAATGCCTATGCCTACGTGCAGAACAACCCGCTGTCCTACACCGACCCGTCAGGCTTCTTCCTCAAGGGCCTGTTCAAGGCCATCGGCAGTGTGTTCAGAGGCATCGGTCGCGCGTTTGCGCATGCCGCTAATGCCATCGCTAGATCATCAATAGGAAGAGCGATCCTTCAGATCGTCGCCTGTGCGAATCCCGCGGCCGCGTTTACGTGCGCGCCAGCCGCGGCAGGGCTAACTTTGCTCGCAGGCGGAACACTCAAACAGGCGTTTATTTCCGCAGCTTTGTCATTCGTGCAAGTTGGTGCGAGTAACGGCGGCATCATCGACATTTGGGGTAAGGTCGGCGACGCGGTGGTCCTCTCCGGCACGGGGCCCGTCGGCACCGCCTTGTCGCACGGCGTGGTCTCCGGTGCGATCTCGATGGCCCAGGGCGGCTCGTTCGTCAGCGGGTTCATGTCCGGTGCGGTCGCGGGCGGCGTCGGCGAGATCTCCGGCGGACTGGGTGAAGCCGGTCAGTTCACCGCGACCGTCGTCGCAGGCGGTACGGCCTCGGTGCTCTCAGGCGGCAAGTTCGCTAACGGTGCTGTTACTGCGGCCTTTGCCCTGATGTATAATAATTGGGAGCACGGCGATGGAGAAGACGGCGCTGCTGGTGTGCGCGGAAGTAGAGGAGCACCGAACGGCGTAGGTGCAGAAAGCCCTCGTGCCTTTATCGAAAGAACCGAAGGTACCGGTCTGGGCCATCCCGACGAAGCGGCTCTTCAGCTCGGAATTGACACAGCCGTGTTAGCTGCTGGCGGCGAAGCGGTCGCAGGTGCGATTGCTTGGGCAAGAGGGGCTTTTGCGGTACGAAGTGTGGCGGCCACCAAGCTTTATACATTTGCAGATGATATACTTGATTGGATCGGCCCTGGAGCAAAACTCGAAAAGCCTACTGGCGGTTCTGACCTCCTTCTTCGTTCAGCCGATGGAACAAAACAGATAAGATTTGATATTACGAATCCACACGGTTTAAAACCACACATAAACGTGGAGACGTTCAAGCCCAGAAATCTCTATACGGGAGACACGAGAATGATCCAGCAATCGAATATGCATATTTTCTTTAAGCCATGAAGTACACTTCACAAGAGCTAATACAAATGGAGGCAAAGGCGCTTTCCTGCCAGAGTTCCGGGGATTGGAAAAGAGCTGTCGAACTCTTTGAAGCTATAGTTGCCCAACAACCAGACTGGGAACATGGTCTTGCATGGTCCAATCTTGCAGGTTGCTATGAAGAACTGAACGAACTTCCAGCGGCTCGCAATGCGTACGAGCAAGCAATGAAATTCTCCCGAAGAGATCTAATGATCTGGGGGAATTTTGCCTCATTTCTTTTTCTGCATGGTGATATCAAAGAGGCCTTCGACGAGCATCTCCGGCTTTACGGTGCTGCTGTGCAAGGCGGCGACGCCGACACCGCACAGACTGTAATCTTAGCCCTACAGACGTTGGCGCCCAAACTGGGGTGGACGAATGAAGACATTGATCTTCAACTATCACGAGCGCGGAACGATCAGTTTGCTCGAAAAGAGTAGCGGCCCTGACCAGCCCCACCGCGTGGTCCAGTTGCAATGTTATGCCCGATTCGGGTTGGACCTCACCCCATCTTTGGTCCGCTCATCATGCGAATTTTCGGGCTCCGTCTATCTGGGCGGCGAACGCTTCGGGCGTCAAGCCACGCATTTTTTCCCGGACTTCAGCGTGCAATGTTCGGCGGAAAGTACGCCGTCTTGGACAAAGATTGAGCCCTGGCCAGGGGAGGTAATGGTTTTTCACCGCGCGGAGTCTCGGGATTATCGCTCTTAATCTTAGATGCGCCGGCTTTGTACATCGGCAATCTCACCATGCGCCGGGAGATCCGCAGCGGGACGTTCAAACTCCGGGCAAAGGAGGCCGTCCTGGGGGCTATCGAAATGTGTATCCGGGTGGAAGAGCGAGATGAAAAAGACAGTGCTTAAGGCAACATCGGTACGCTATTTTTCCAGCATCGACGAAGATTTGTTTTTTGCCTGGCTTGGAAGAATTCGTTGCATCGAAAGCTATTACGGCGTTGGAGAAGAGTTATTGATCGAGATTGACGCAGACAAGGTTGGACCAGAGGAACTTAGCGAACTTATCGCGCTGTTCTTGCGCTACAAAGTCAACTTAAATCAACTTTCTGAGTTTGCGAACGGAGAGCAGAAGGCTTGGCTGCAAGAGCAAAACAAGTAGCTAATGTCAGATTGACTCTGTTCTATAACTGAGTGATCGGGCTGAAATATTAGTTCATCGCGCTTCTCTATTTTTTTTGATGCGACTGCAATCATCGACAGGCGAACGGCATGGGGCGTCTCGGAAACCCGCTACTTCCTCGGTCTGCACGCGGTTGTCGGCGGCGCGGTCTCGGTCGCGCAAGGCGGATCGTTTGAAACAGGTGCGCTCACCGGCGCCGTCGCGGCAGGTTCAAGCCTGCTCATAGACAGCTCCGGCGTCATGGGCCACTCGGGCGACGGCAATCCCGAGTACATCGCGGAACGCACCGCCGTCGCCGCTGTTGCCGGCGGTACTGCCTCGGTGCTCTCCGGCGGCAAGTTCGCCAACGGCGCCATCACAGGCGCGTTCGCACAGCTCTATAATGCGGAGGGTGGCGGCAAGGCATTGAAGTATGCGATGGCCGCTGGCGAGTTCGGCGCGAGTTTCGTTCCCGGCGTTGGCGAGGCCCAAGATCTTTACGTTTTGGGTCATCCAAACTCAAGCATACTGGAGCGCACGTTTGCGGGCATCAGCCTTGTGGCCAATGTTCTGACGGGTGGACTCTTGCCGAATGCGGGTGGTGCAATACGCGGGCTAGGCCACCTTTGCTCCTTCGAAGGCGACACACGCGTCGAGACAAAACGCGGTCGTATCGCGATCAAGGATATCAAGCCGGGCGATGAGGTTCTCGCGCGCGACGACAAGACCGGTCAAATGGCATTCAAGATGGTGCGTCACCGGGGCGACGCAGACGCTTCTTACCACGTCGAACCACCCCTTCTATGTGTCCGAGGCGGCAATCCCCGAGCTGCGGCTCGTCGCCAACGGTGGTGTGGCGGAGGTCGGAACCACATCGACCGGCCGCTGGGTCGAGGCGGGGGGGTTGGCGGCGGGCGCGCGGCTGATCAATTCGGCCAGCGGCTTCTCCGAGGTCGTCTCGGTTACAGTTGAAGATAAGCCGCTCGACGCCTACAATCTTGAGGTCGAGACGTTCCACACGTTCTTCGTCGCCTCACCCGCGAACGACAATGCTCCTGCCGTGTGGGTGCATAATGCATGTGCATGGTATCGCACCGCGGCCGATCTTCAGGAGCAAATGGCATTGGATGCCGCGAAAGGCGGCGCTGGCGACGTCATTATACGCAACTTGGGCGATCCGCGGTTCTCAGGCATGGATAAGGTCGAGTACGTCGTGAAATCGGATGCGGGCCGCACAACAACAGTCCACTACGTCAGAGACCCTGTTACAGGTGCATCGACGGACTTTAAGATCAAATCGTCCTTGAATATGGCAAAGCAGAAATGATCACAGTCAAATGCGTCAAGAACAGACTCGACTCGCTTTCTGAAGTCGTCAGAGATCGGCTCCGTGGGTCGATTAGAATCGATGGTGTAATTGATCCCCTTGAACTCGGGCAAACATACACCGTTTACGCAATTGCCCGTTGGAACGATGGGCTCCGGGTTTACATCGAGTCCATCGCGGGCGCGTATTGGCCTTCGCCGTATCCTGCTGAGTTCTTCGAGTTCACTCAAAGGGAGATCCCCAAAGGATGGTCTTTTCGGTTGAAGTCAGACAAAGGCGGAATGGAGTTGGATTGTATTAGTTTTCCTGAGTGGGTGAACGACGAAGCCTACTATGAAAGGCTGGTGGACGGCGATCCCCATGCGCTAGGAATCTATCAGCGCAGAAAGTCTGAGTGCTTGCCTAGCAGCACGTAGGAAGACGCGCCACTCGACGCTTACAAACTCGCGCAAGGCGGATCGTTTGAAACAGGTGCGCTCACCGGCGCAGTCGCAGCAGGTTCAAGCCTGCTCATAGACAGCTCCGGCGTCATGGGCCACTCGGGCGACGGCAATCCCGAGTACATCGCGGAACGCACTGCCGTCGCCGCTGTTGCCGGCGGTACTGCCTCGGTGCTCTCCGGCGGCAAGTTCGCTAACGGCGCCATAACAGGCGCCTTCGCGCAGTTGTATAATGGCGAGTGCCAGGCGTGTAAGGGTATTACCGGCCCAGAAATGGGCGGCGGTTCACGCATCGGCGCGATGCAGGGCGGCGGGGGCGCCGTTGGTATAGGGCTCGGAGCATGGATGAGCATGAAGCTCAGCAGTGCTTGGGATGCGTTCAGCAGTTGGGCGATGGCACCGGCGGATGTCGGATCAGGCGACGCAGGTGATCCACGAGTAACAATTTATCGAGCGATTGACTCCACAGAACTCTCGTATCTTGAGGCAAATGGGAATTATGGTCATAACCCATCAATGAGTGGCAAGTACTTCGGTCTGAGTTTGAGTGGCGTGCAGAACTTTGCGGGATGGTCTCAGAATTCTGGAGCCACTGTTACATCGACTACGGTTCCTCAGTCGGTGATCGATCAAGGTTATCCTTTTTCCGATCCAGGGAAGCAAGGAGCTGGGGCGTCGGTCTTCTTTTCGGACCATCAACTTGATACTGTAGTTTATCCGGCTATGACGCCACCAATTAATCTAGGTCCACAGCGATGAACACCATGAATAAGGAGCAGTTTGCGAACTTATTCCTTCGCGAACTCGAACAGGCTGCAAAGACCGCTTGCGAGCAGTTTAAGCTGAGTTTACCTGATAACTTTCGGATTGAATTGCATGGCGCCGGCGGCGAGGGCCGTATTTACGGCTTATCCGAAGCGATTGATAAACTATTTCTTGGCGATAGCAGGTTCTTCAAAATTATTGATATCGCTGTAAAAGCGATTGGGAACACTGAGACCATCTTTTTTGTTCGTGTTAGCGGTCACGTTCCATGTGCTTGGTCCGAAACTTGGGACCCCGTCCATTCTGGACCATTTAAACAATTGCGAGCGATCCGAGTCGGTAGCGAAACTAAATGATCTGAGCCCCTTGTCTCCTCCACTGAGAGGGAGAGTCCTGGATTAGAGTTGTGGCGCTGATCGTTCGTCACAGCAAGGGCCTGATGGTGGGCGTGGAACTCTTCAGGCGTCCAGTTCGAGAGCGCCAAGTGCGGGCGCGAGTTCACTCGCCATCCATGCCCCCGGGGAGCGAAGTGTCCGCAACAAGCGAACGATGCTGGCCGAGCACCGCACAAGCGCGGCGCTCGGAGATCTTCAACGGCAAGTTCCGCGACGAGTGCCTGTCGTTGGAGTGGTTCCGGTCGCGGGCCGAAGCAAAGGCAGTCATCGAGACGTGGCGGCGGCACTATAACGAAGTGCGGCCGCATTCGAGCCTGGGGTACCTGACGCCTGCCGCCTTCGCGGCAAAGATCGGGAACGCAGCGCCCGCCGATGTGACGGAGCGGACCGCTGCGGCTCTACGAGCCTTCGCGCTCCGCCCCGTCACATCGGAAGACAAACCAGAAGCAACGAGGGCTGATCTCTCAAGCTAAGAACGGTCCGAAGAAGTCGAGCAGGTCAGAGGAGCCGGTGCCGCAGGTGCCCGTGCCGGAGTAGGCATAGGTGCCAACATCCGAGCGGGTCAGGATATCGCCGCGGCTGTCGTATGTGACGTCAACATCGGAGGGCGTGCTCTGGCCGGGCAGCAGGGTCGAGACCTTGGTAACCCGGTTGAGCGTGTCATAGGTGAAGTTCTCGGTGAACTCCTGACCGCTTGCTTCTGTGCGATAGGTCGTAATCCAGCTGAGCCGTCCGGTGTTGTTGTTGAAGGTGCGGTACTCGGTGATCTTGCTGCCGAGATGGGTTTCCGTGACGTTGCCACGCGCATCGACCGCCGTTGCCTCCCAATAGGTGGCACCGCCTGAGGCCGTATCCTGGATCTTCTGCAGGTGGCCATAGGTCCCGTAAACGTTGGCAACCGTCAGTCCCGATGGGTATGTGGTGTTGGCGGGACGGCCCGAGCTGTCATAGCTCGTGGATACAGTGAAGCTTGCGCTATCGATCGTTTCCGTAACGCTGGAGGGCCGGCCTGCGTGGGCTAGGCGCCAAATTTTTGCGCTAGCCATGCTTGCAAATCGCTGGTCCAGCTGTCGAGTTCAGGGATGCCAACGACATCACAGATCGCTACTATTGCGTCGAGATCTTTACGTTCGCTCAAGATCTCCAATGTTCCTGGAACCGCATGGCTCGCAACGATTGCAGCAACTGGCTGGTCATCCAAATCGTTCCAAAACGCAAAACCATGGACAAAGATGCCAAGCGCTTCAGTGTTGTCAGGAATTTCCTGGCGGGAACTCATGTCGCCGACGGTCGTACCGGTATATAATGTAGAAAGTTCTCCAACACGCGCAGTCCTTTGCCACTCGAATCCGATTAATAGTCGGATCGAACCAAAATAGTGAACCTTATCTATCTCCTTCCAAGTCAACGTACGTTCGGACGGGGGGGCCAAGACGACAAAATAACATTCGAACTTGCGCCTGACGTCAGCATACGCAGCATCCACGTATGTCTTTTCATCATTTGAATGCACAAGTTTTATGCCGGTCGGATGGCCACGTGATCCAATATAATCACACACCGATACGGGTGCACTCAACCGCGAGAGCGAAACGACATTAGAATATCGCGGAAGCCACGTTTTAACAATCACCATGGCCAATTCGTCTCCGGAGGAAAGTGGATTGTTTCGTGGGGGCGTGCGCCACTAGCCGGAATGTCAACTCTGGGACCTTCAGCCGTTGGTCGTATACGAACACCATTCGGCGCAACAAGATGGCCCGGTCTTTTGACGTCAGCAACTAGATTCCCTCCAGTTAAAGCATCGACAACGCCAGGAAACCGATCTGCCGGAAGATCGGTGTTGATCCGGCCACCCTGTCGGTCGCCATTTTCACCAGTTACTTCTGTCGGGAGATCAGGAGCATCGCTATTGAAGATGTAGCCGTAGACGGTCGTCACCGCATCATAGATCAGAAGGCCACCGCCAATTATGTCGCCAACAGGGAGTGGCCCGTCCATCGCGGCGATAGTGGCGGCCGTCGCGGCTGTTGCGGTGAAGCGCACTGCGAAACCACGCGTAGCAGCTTTTGCAAGAGCTGCGGCGTCCGCATTATACAGCTGCGCGAAGGCGCCGGTGATGGCGCCGTTGGCGAACTTGCCGCCGGAGAGCACCGAGGCAGTACCGCCGGCAACAGCGGCGACGGCAGTGCGTTCCGCGATGTACTCGGGATTGCCGTCGCCCGAGTGGCCCATGGCTCCGGATGAGTCCATGAGCAGGCTTGAACCTGCTGCGACTGCGCCGGTGAGCGCACCTGTTTCGAACGATCCGCCTTGCGCGACCGAGACCGCGCCGCCGACAACCGCGTGCAGACCGATCTTGACCGCCGCAGAGAGCGGCCTGTCGGCAATGCCCCCGATGATCTGGTGGATCCCGGAATACGCACCTATCTGCACGAAGGAGATCGCCGCCCCTATGAGGGCCTGTTTGATCGATCCGCCCGCCGCCAGGGTGAGTGCAGCTCCTGCCGCCGCACATCCAACCGGTCCCGTCGTCGCACAGGCGACGATCTGCAGGATGGCTCTGCCTATCGACGACCGTGCGATCGCGCAACGGTGTGTATGATGGCATTCACAAACGGTTGGGTTATCGGGCTGCACTGCACGCTGAAGTCTACTCGCACGTCACAACTACTCGCTCTTATTGTAAGGTAGGGACAGACCGTTTGCTAAACACGTTGCTTCGTAACCAGCTCGTGCGCTCGCTAGAATATCGATGACCTCTTGAAGCCAATTTTGCGCAACATCTATATCGCCGCACTCCATTGAGTCCTTTGCTCGCGTTAACATTGACAATAGCGTGTTTAAGCTATCGCCCTGCACAACGACACCGGGGAACGCTCGTGTAGGAAGCTGGACTACCGCGTAGTTGTGCGGAGTCGTCAGCAATTTTGCTGTGATTTCTGACATGGTCTTATCTCGGCGTGAATGTGATATGCGGCTGATCAGTTCTCACAGGCCCTTGGTCGAAGTCTTGCGCCCGTGGCTCACCAAGTCCCCTCGAACCGCCAGGTAGGCTCTGACCAATTCGACCTGGAGATTTGCCTTCAAGTATATAATCCCAATCCGAATTTGGCCCTGCAGTTCCCGCGGCTCGGCTTCCTACCACGGTAATTTTTGTTCCATATCGATCAGCAGCATTCTGGATCCGAGAAATATCCCCCGGTGATAGATTATCAACCGAAGCGCCGCCGCCAGCTACAGGTCCGGTTTCGGCATCACTATAGACCGCCGATCCAAATGGATCAGTAACAAAGTCATAGATCACACCTGCGGTTTGTCCGCCAACCAATGCTCCGCCAACTACACCGGTCATTATGATACCGGGAGTTACGGCTCCGCATGCTCCGTAAGTTCCAGCTGTGCACAGTCCTGCCGCTCCTGAACCAACGACTCCCCCGAATATTGCACCAAGTGCACGACCCCCGCCTATCGCAATGCTCTTTCCGATGCCGTCCGCATTATAGAGCTGCGCGAATGCACCTGTGATGGCGCCGTTGGCGAACTTGCCGCCTGCGAGGACGGAGGCTGTGCCGCCGGCGACAGCTGCGACGGCAGTGCGGGCTGCAACGTTCTCAGGCACACCATCGCCCGAGTGGCCCATGACACCGGATGAGTCCATGAGCAGGCTTGAACCTGCTGCGACTGCGCCGGTGAGCGCACCTGTTTCAAACGATCCGCCTTGCGCGACCGAGACCGCGCGGATGCGGGTGGGCATCCGAAGCGCAAGGACAGGACAGCGGGTTGTTCTGCACGCCTTGGTTGGCGCGTTGCGACTCCGCTTCGCGGAGCCGGCCGCAACGCGCGGCTCTAAGCGCTTCCGGCCGGCTCTCCGCAAGGAGAGTCGGAAGCGCAATCAACGCATAGGCGTTGAAGGCCTGGAAGTTTGTGATGTCCTGCACGAACGGATCGGCGGAGCGCGGTTGCAGCGTGGGCATCCGGAGCGCGCACTAAAATGGAAGCGGCCGATGTCGGCGTCATAGACGCGCCCGTTCATGTGGATGAGGCCAACACCTCAGCCGCGCTTCGGATGCCCACGCTGCATCCGCGCTTATCGAGCTGCTCGTGGCATGTGCGTGCGGCCGGCTCGACGCAGGAGAGTCGCACGCACCTCTAAAGTATAGCCGCGGGTGACCTGCGAGAGCTGCCAGTTGAAGGGATTGGACGGCGTATAGCTGGTCCAGTCGACCTGACGGCAGGCGTTCTCAAGTTACAAACCCAAACTTCCGTGAACGTGATCGCGCACCGATGATACACAATCGACTGAAACTGTCGAATGATCCTTTAAGACCCGGAGCACCGAGATCTGCGCAGCTATTTCATTCATAAATGCGGGATCATTTGCAATCTTATCGTCAATCCCATTCATCAACTTGGTGTAATCCGATGAATGCTTGTTGCTTGCGATCCAGTCGGGTCCTAACTCAGCCCAAAGTTGTTGGGTATATTTTCTCTTGAGGCATTCCTTAACTGCTTCAAGCGACCAAGATCCGCATTTTTTTGCAAACGCAATATCTCTTGTCTGGCCATATTGGATAGCATTTTGAATTATATCACAAAAGATAGCCGCCTCCTCTGGTAGTGGAGGATCTTGCTCCATCATCCGCGCGCAAAGCTCCTGCGCTTTAATTGCCAATAGTCCTATAGAGTCACTCTCACATTCAGTTTTGGTAGCAGTCTTCCATATCTCACCAATTATATATTGCGCGTCGGAGTACATTTCTTTTCCTGCTAAGCAGCTGAAAAGCAGGTGAGCATTCCTTTCCCCGCATGCGACGCAAAATGCAAGTTTATGATTATCAGAGGGCAGGTCTAGTAATGCGACCATAGAACGGCGCTGGTAGTCGTTGAAGGCGGCCCCTAAGGCGCTTGTTGGCATGAATCACCTTCTTTTCCGGAACCAACCATATTGAGTCAATAAATTGAAAGTACAAGAGGGGCAAGAGTCTCGTGGTGCTATCGACAAGCCAATGCCCCTCAACCCATTTGCGGCTGCAAAGTCAAGAACATTTATTTCAGCATGATGGCTGTTGAAGTCTGAACGGGGTGCACTTGGAATTGCAATCGCATTTCCAGACGCTTCGATGATCGACATTTGCTCCAAAGTAAATCCGCGCTCGTATGAAGTCGATACCAAGTGTCGAATGCCCGATTGCCCTGAGACAGTCGTCATCTCGTCGAGCGTTAAGACAGCGGTCGTTCGAGATTTCCAGGCTCGATCCTCTGGGCCGCCTAAGGCATTTTGGACTTTATTGGCCAGAGCTCTGCCTTGCAGAGTATAATAGCCATCGACAACGTCTTCACCAAAGAGACTGCTAAACCAGTCCCTTCCACCCTCCGCATTATACAGCTGTGCAAACGCGCCTGTGATGGCGCCGTTGGCGAACTTGCCGCCTGCGAGGACGGAGGCTGTGCCGCCGGCGACAGCTGCAACGGCGGTGCGTTCCGCGATGTATTCGGGATTGCCATCGCCCGAGTGGCCCATGACACCGGATGAGTCCATGAGCAGGCTCGACCCTGCTGCGACTGCGCCGGTGAGCGCACCTGTTTCAAACGATCCGCCTTGCGCGACCGAGACCGCGCCGCCGACAACCGCGTGCAGACCGATCTTGACCGCCGCAGAGAGCGCCCTGTCGGCAATGCCCCCGATGATCTGGTGGATCCCGGAATACGCACCTATCTGCACGAAGGAGATCGCCGCCCCTATGAGGGCCTGTTTGATCGATCCGCCCGCCGCCAGTGTCAGTGCAGCTCCCGCCGCCGCACATCCAACCGGTCCCGTCGTCGCACAGGCGACGATCTGAAGGATCGCTCTTCCTATTGATGATCTAGCGATGGCTTTAGCGGCATGAGCAAAGACACGACCGATACCTCTGAACACACTGCCGATGGCCTTGAACAGGCAAGCACTTCCGGCGGACAGCATTGAGATCCAATGTCCGGACCGGGCTCTTCGCTATCGCAGGCCAGTCGTACTGCTAGTTCGGTTTGAATTTCTGGGCGGCCTGAATGACGAAGTCGAGATATTCTTCGGCCGAGAACCCGCGTATGGCAGGACCCGCGATATGCGCTTTCTGCAGCATCAACTTGTCCTTGATCTCTTGATCGCTCATGCCGAGTCGAGCTCCAAGAGCCACGGCTTGCGCCGCCCTCACTTCTGGGGACACCTGCCACCATGGAAAGGCATCCGAGTCGGTAGCGAGTGCCTCGAACCATGTTCGGATATCTGTGACGGATTTCAATGATGGTTCGATTTCACGATCCAGCTTGTCTTTGACCATGGCAACGATCTCGTCAGTCGCATAGTCGCACAGGAAGATGCCCCAAGGTGACCTTCCTGGACCTTGCCTGGCCCGCGTGAAGGTGGCGAACGCCAGCGCACAAAACCCGCGCTTGTTCTTGGTCCAATCGGAAGGATCTAGCCGCCTATATATAACGACGCAATCGACGCTGAACTGTTCGAGTTCATCGTTATAGAGGGCATACCTTAGGCCTAAACCTTGCTTGGACCTGCCTCCGTTTGTGGCGATCACAAGATGCTGCACATCTTCCGTACTCCAGGGCGCGCGAAAGTACTCGCGCTCTGCGCGCTTTTTTATGTGCGTGTAGCCACGTCCCGTCAGAATAGCTTTGGCGGCTGCGAACTTCGCCGGTGAATCCTCCAACGGATAGGCAGGCGGCTTGATGTTGATCATTTGCCGTCGCCCACCCAGAGCTGCGGCCAAGTCCTCACGCCCGAGTTCAAGAGGAGTTGTCGCATGACCGTTGTGCTCCAAACCGCTGCCCTCATGCCGCCGATCGTTGCGCCAGCATAGCTCACACCTTCTACAATTATCTGCCCATTTGTCGTCATCGCGCCATGCTTTGCCACTTGGAAGTCCTTATACACCTGCGACCATCGCAAGCCCCATTCATTACCATAAGTCGTTTTGACCTCGACCCCGTAGTTCAGACCATCGGCCGGACTCTTTGCAATGAGATCATAGAACCGGATGCCGCCTCCTGGAACCCTCGTGCCGAGCCGACCGTCTTCGACCTCGTTATGCAATATCTTCCAGCCTTGCTCTTCCATATCTTTGGCGACGATTCCAACTGCCTTATCGTGATAGAATTTCTTATTGACGAGGTCTGCCCCACCCTCGGCATTATAGAGCTGCGCAAACGCTCCTGTGATGGCACCGTTAGCGAACTTGCCGCCTGCGAGGACGGATGCTGTACCGCCAGCAACGGCTGCGACGGCGGTGCGTTCCGCGATGTACGCGCGCTGCGTCTTCAGACCCGATTGGGCGACGGAGACCTCGAAGCTTCCGCCTGCAATGTAATAGGTGGTCGTGGTGCCGGTCTGGTTGACATCGGTCCGCTTGAATCGACCCCGCTCAGGGCCATAGGCCAGATCGATGCTAATTATAACTCCTTAAGTCGAGCAAGCGTGCAACGCTGTCATTCATCAAAAAATTCTTGAGCTGCTTTTTCTCCAGTTATATCGACCAATTTATCGAGCAATGATGTGAATTCGGCGCCTAGAGACTCGACTTTATCCCGAGCCACTCCAATTCTCGTGTCAAACTCAAATATCTCCAGACCGTGGCAAATTTCATTTAGAGCATTGTTAATCAAAAGAACCTCACGCAGATCAAACTCAACTACCGCTTTCAAACGTTCCAAATTAATGACTCGCATTTTATCACCTCAGCTGGTCGTATCATTTTCTTCCATCTATTGGCTGGAAGGCGGTTCCTCCATCGGAAGCTCTCGGATTGTGAATTATCACTGTACTCGAGGCATCATCCCAGTAAGCTGAACGCCCCCCTGACAGACTCTTGCTCGCAGTGGGATTTCTCATCACACTTTCTATATGATCCGCGAACTGCTTTCGAGTACGAATACCTAACCCTCTGAATTCCCCAAACGCCAAGATGTGCTTTGTGAATGCATGCCCTGCAGCTATTGCTTCCGATATTTTACCGAGAGCTTTCCCCGGCCCCGGCATGACGCCGGCAGCGGCGGCGGCCCAACCCCAACCAGAGCACTGGGCCGAGAAGCAGTCATAGACATCTGATCCTGGAATCAGGGCCCAGGCGACGCTTTTCAACGTCTCGCGGTTTTCCAGAGCCTGCTCGGGTGTAATCAGATTTTTACTCGGATGGGCCCATTTGTTATACATCAGCGCGAAGGCCGCAGTGATCGCGCCGTTAGCGAACTTTCCGCCAGCGAGGATAGAGGCGGTGCCACCTGCGACGACGGTCGCGGTGAACTGACCGGCTTCACCCAGTCCGCCGGAGATCTCGCCGACGCCGCCCGCGACCGCACCGGACATGAACCCGCTGACGAACGAGCCGCCCTGGGCCATCGAGATCGCACCGGAGACCACGCCGTGCGACAAGGCGGTGCCGACGGGCCCCGTGCCGGAGAGGACCACCGCGTCGCCGACCTTACCCCAAATGTCGATGATGCCGCCGTTACTCGCGCCGACCTGCACGAATGCCAAAGCTGCGGAAATAAACGCCTGCTTGAGTGTTCCGCCTGCGAGCAAAGTGAGCCCCGCCGCCGCTGGCGCGCACGTAAACGCAGCCGCGGGATTGGCACAGGCCACGATCTGCAGGATAGCTCTGCCTATGGACGACCGTGCGATGGCTTTGGCGGCATGAGCAAAGACACGACCGATGCCTCTGAACACACTGCCGATGGCCTTGAACAGGCCCTTGAGGAAGAAGCCCGAAGGGTCGGTGGCGCGCGGATGTGGGTGGGCATCCGAAGCGCAAGGACAGGACAGCGGGTTGTTCTGCACGTAGGCAGAGACCCTCTAGGTCATCCGTTTGTGAAGCTCAGAGAACAGACAGTGGCCCAGCGAATTTAACTCGACGAGCTTGACAGCCGACCGAGGCCTGTCGGCACCATTTCACCCTACGGCTCTTCGCGCTACGATCTACATGCTCCATCTCTCAGTTTTTGGAGATACGAGTTCCGCTGAAACTCTGTTATTCCCGGAGATTGGCCAGACATCCACAACTCCACGAGCTGATCATCTGAGATGTGTGAGCAAACATAAGGCGCGCCATACTGAACAAGAGCATTAGATAACTCTGCAGCCAGTTGATCGACGGACTCCTTTGCAGAAATCTCCCACCATTGATCCTTGAGAACTTTGGGCAGCAACATTCCCAAACGCAGACGCAGGTGCGCGTTTGCGCTGGTCGCCTTGTTGATGGACGGTTCGAACTTGTCCAACAGCTTCGCGCTTACCACAGCCAAGTTTACGGTGAAACGAAGAATACGTTCGTCGTTGGTGCGACTTTTTTGAAATTCAATTAATCCAAGATTGCCTTTGTTTATTAGACTTAGTGAGTTTCCCGATTTCTTGAAGCCAAGGGGTTTCAAAGCCATCGCGCAGACTCTGACAACCTCCAAAAGAATGTCGTTTGGTCGATCGCTCATTCATTTGCCTCGAACAATATTGACCTTGTAACCTCTTGCCACTCTAAGCCACCAATCTTTCAGGTTCTGCAAATTTGTGTAACGTGAACTGCCCAATTTCGTTTCTATCCCGCCTTGTACCTGACCCTGGTAACTCACCTCGATATCAATGAACCGCGGACCAAAGGGCGTTGCTTTGTAAACCTCCACTTCGACTGTGCGTCCTTCCGCCTCTAACCCGGCGGCAACCGCGTCACGAAACGCATTTCCCCGCAATCTGTTCATCTCTACTCGAGAATACTGGTCGCCCGATCCGCCGGCGGGTCCGGTCATATCAATTAGAAAAGCGAGAGGACCAAAAACACGACCAAGTCCCCTGAACACGTATCCGAGAGCGCCTTCTGCCGTGGCAGCTTCCCCGGCTGCACCTTCAAGTGCAGGGCCGCCGTTGTGGCCCATACCGGGGCCTCCACCCTCCGCATTATACAACTGCGCAAACGCACCTGTGATGGCGCCGTTAGCGAACTTGCCGCCGGAGAGGACGGATGCGGTGCCGCCGGCGACAGCTGCGACGGCAGTGCGTTCCGCGATGTACTCGGGATTGCCGTCGCCCGAGTGGCCCATGACTCCGGATGAGTCCATGAGCAGGCTCGACCCTGCTGCGACTGCGCCGGTGAGCGCACCTGTTTCGAACGATCCGCCTTGCGCGACCGAGACCGCGCCGCCGACAACCGCATGCAGACCGACCTTGACCGCCGCAGAGAGCGCCCTGTCGGCAATGCCCCCGATGATCTGATGGATCCCGGAATACGCACCTATCTGCACGAAGGAGATCGCCGCCCCTATGAGGGCTTGTTTGATCGATCCGCCCGCCGCCAGGGTGAGCGCAGCTCCCGCCGCCGCACATCCGATCGGTCCTGTCGTGGCACAGGCCACGATCTGCAGGATAGCTCTGCCTATGGACGACCGTGCGATGGCTTTGGCGGCATGCGCAAACGCGCGACCGATGCCTCTGAACACACTGCCGATGGCCTAAGGCCTAAACTTGCATGAGACCGGGCCAACTAGCACGACGCGCCGAGAACAAGGCGTCGTCATCAAACTGTTCGTTGCCCATTCCGGCGCACGGGTTCAACGATGCAAGCAAAATTCAAGTCATCATGCCCACCGCAATAACCTTTGCGCCCTCATGCAATTCAAATTTGCTGCCTTTCAAAAGAAAGCCATGAGGAGCACTAGCAGAAAGAAACTGCACGAAGACGTCTTGCTCTCCTCGATCATCCGGCCATGCCACAGGTTGCACCACTAGACTCCATGCGTCCTCTGTCCAATTATCTCCTTGCTGGTCAAATTTTGCTACCGTACTGAACCGGGCTCCGCGCGGGGAAATGTTGTTTTTCCCAGTCGGAATTAGCCACTGCAATCGAGCATTCTTCTGCAGCATCAATAAATACTCCGGCTCCGACTTGACCGCTGGTGCCGCCGTCGAGTTCGGCGAGGGCTCTGTTGCCCACTTGATCATCGCAATACCGGCAGCAAATAGCTCTACCCGCAGTGCGCTAGTAGCTCAGCTATCTATTTCACCCAGGACTTTCTGCGGAATTCGAAAAGATCTGGTTTTCTAATTAGAATTTCTTTCATGAACGCCGCTGGTCCTGCGCGCTTAACATAGTTTGCTTCTTCCGAAGTAATAGGTAACAATCCAATAAATTTAACCTCGCCTAATTTTTTGTTTCGAAATAGCCCGACGCCCGGTATCAGGCTGTCCGCGTCCAAAGCGAGAAACGCGGATACGGTAGAACCCTCAAACAGTATTCCTCTGGGTCCCAAGACCTGACCAACGGACAACGCCGTACCGGAGTCGACCACTTCGGATGCGACTTGTTGAACTATCCCTGGCGCGTTCTTAAAGTTGCTTGCTCCCAGAAAAAGTAGCAGCTCTTGACGAACACTTTGCCCTGAATTTCGCAGAGGCACCGAACTCAATCCCAACGTTGCAAGCGTCGTTGCCGAGCCCTCTGTGCGTCCACTTAGTTGCACGATCTGGAAAGGCCATCTTTCACCCACTTGTTGTCCATTCCAGCCGCGCTGTATCGGTCCAACGAAACCTTCAAGATGTTCGACCAGGGTAGCTTGAGTTCGCATCAACCGCTCTTTCAATACAATTCGGGAGGTTCGAATTTCGGGTTGCCACCGCCGCCGCCTCGCAATCGCTGCAAACCTTCCACACCTGCGCCTGCAGCGCTCGGGTCTCGACCGCCACCTTCCACTAGAGGTGCTCTATTGTTGAAGCGAGTGTCATTGTTCCCACCAGACCGATTGCATTGTATGCATTCACCCTCCACCCCAACATTGTAGTTTCTAATTACATCGTTGCGTGTAGTGTCATCAGGGAAACTTCTATTCGACCAAGAACCGCCCTCGCCCTGATGGCTCAAGTCCCAACCATTTGGATTGCCACGCGACTGACCTTTGGTTGGGTCACCATAGACTTCGCTACCGCATGTCGGGCAAAGTTTACCACCAAAAAGACCATCAACCATTCGATTCCACGCGTCAACGCATCCGAAGCGCAAGGACAGGACAGCGGGTTGTTCTGCACGCCTTGGTTGGCGCGTTGCGACTCCGCTTCGCGGAGCCGGGCGCAACGCGCGGCTCTAAGCGCTTCCGGCCGGCTCTCCGCAAGGAGAGTCGGAAGCGCAATCAACGCATAGGCATTGAAGGCCTGGAAGTTTGTGATGTCCTGCACGAACGGATCGGCGGAGCGCGGATGCAGCGTGGGCATCCGGAGCGCGCACTAAAATGGAAGCGGCCGATGTCGGCGTCATAGACGCGCCCGTTCATGTGGATGAGACCAACACCTCAGCCGCGCTTCGGATGCCCACAAGCATCCGCGCTTATCGAGCTGCTCGTGGCATGTGCGTGCGGCCGGCTCGACGCAGGAGAGTCGCACGCACCTCTAAAGTATAACCGCGGGTGACCTGCGAGAGCTGCCAGTTGAAGGGATTGGACGGCGTATAGCTGGTCCAGTCGACCTGACGGCGCTTGCCCCAGGCATCGAACGAGTAGCTCTGCTGGATGACGCCCTGATCGTCGGCCTCGGCGGCAAGCGAGCCCAGGTGATCCTTGAGGAGGTAGCGGGTTTGCGAGACGCCCCAGGTGGCCGGTGCGCTCTCGGAGCGCATGACGACGGCGGTGCCCGCAATGTAGGCGCGCTGCGTCTTCAGACCCGATTGGGCCACCGAGACCTCAAAGCTTCCGCCCGCGATGTAATAGGTGGTCGTGGTGCCGGTCTGGTTGACATCGGTCCGCCTGAAGCGACCCCGGCCAGGGCCATACGCCAGATCGATGCTGTTGGTGCCCTTCTCGATGTGGGTTGGCATCCCGAACGCCGACCAGGTGATCGTGCGCCCGTCACCCGCCACCATGTCGCCGTTGAGGTCGTAGCTCGCCCTACGGTTCTTCGCATTGCGGACTATGCGTTTGCTTCCGCGTCAGTCCAAATACCCTCTATAATTTCCATTTCGGTTCGGCCAGGCAAATTTTGAGCCTTCCAGCTGATGCCCTTTGACGCTTGAATTGCAGCAACCGCGATTTCATCGGGATCACGTCTCTGACGTACACCTAGATAGATGATGAGCGCTGTACGCATCAAAGCGTTCACTTTGTACCAAGGAAAATCACCGACAAGTCCGACGGCGGCCGCGTAAAGACTTTCAAGGTCGGTGATTGATCGGACGCGGCTTAGCACAGCTTCTTGCAACTCCAATTTGAGTGCCTCTGCCAGTCCCTTGGCATCATATTGGGCCGTATCCAAGTACCACAACTCGTAAGAGCCGCGCGTACCGGTGAACGTCGCGACTGTTGGACATTCAGGTGAAAAGTGGAAACCTGAAAAAGCTGGTGGCCCATATTTTCTGACACACGTTGCACAGAAATGGTCGGCGCCAGGATTTCCGAACCAGAACCGATACGACAGCACATTATCGACTACTCCACCGGCGAACGGTGCTTCGACGAGTCGCAACTTGTGATAAACGTCATCATTACTCCAGTCGCCCTTATATTCGTATCGACGAACTTCACCATATCCGAGTTCTGACAATTCGCGAGAGATCACGGCGCGGTCGTTTGCACTCAATCTCACTTGCTACAGCCCTTATAACCACACGTCTGCAATTCAACGCCGGCAGCTTTCAATCTCGACTCCAGTTTAAATCCAGACCAACCGGCTTCCAATGTCGATATGAACCCAACTCCATAATAGGCGGGTCGACTCACAGATAGTCCTGTCGTTGTGCGCCCTCCTAACAACTGAACGGCGACATCCTTGTCGACTTGGTGTGGGTCCAGCCGAAGGTCGTTGCTAACCGAAGTCTTGACTTCAATTCCAACAATGGCCCCTTGGGGATCTTGCACGAGAAGATCATAAAATCGGGGCGTATCAAAGCCAGCCACATACGTCGCAATCTCAGCGCCTGGTTCGGTCAGCACCTTCCATCCAGGCAGGCTATTATAATATTCCGAAGCTTGGCGCACGCCATCTAGATGCTGCTGTCGAATTTTCTTATACCACTCCGGGCCAGCTTCAGCATTATACAGCTGCGCGAATGCACCTGTGATGGCACCGTTAGCGAACTTGCCGCCTGAGAGCACCGAGGCCGTACCGCCTGCGACGACGGTCGCGGTGAACTGACCGGCTTCACCCAGTCCGCCGGAGATCTCGCCGACGCCGCCCGCGACCGCACCGGACATGAACCCGCTGACGAACGAGCCGCCCTGGGCCATCGAGATCGCACCGGAGACCACGCCGTGCGACAAGGCGGTGCCGACGGGCCCCGTGCCGGAGAGGACCACCGCGTCGCCGACCTTACCCCAAATGTCGATGATGCCGCCGTTACTCGCACCGACTTGCACGAATGCCAAAGCTGCGGAAATAAACGCCTGCTTGAGTGTTCCGCCTGCGAGCAAAGTGAGCCCCGCCGCCGCTGGCGCGCACGTAAACGCAGCCGCGGGATTGGCACAGGCCACGATCTGAAGGATCGCTCTTCCTATTGATGATCTAGCGATGGCTTTAGCGGCATGAGCAAAGACACGACCGATACCTCTGAACACACTGCCGATGGCCTTGAACAGGCCCTTGAGGAAGAAGCCTGAAGGGTCGGTGACGCGCGGATGCGGGTGGGCATCCGAAGCGCAAGAACAGGACAGCGGGTTGCTCTGCACGCCTTGGTTGGCGCGTTGCGACTCCGCTTCGCGGAGCCGGCCGCAACGCGCGGCTCTAAGCGCTTCCGGCCGGCTCTCAGCAAGGAGAGTCGGAAGCGCAATCAACGCATAGGCGTTGAAGGCCTGGAAGTTTGTGATGTCCTGCACGAACGGATCGGCGGAGCGCGGATGCAACGTGGAATGCGTAACAAGAATTTCCTCGGCGCGGTTAAAATCACCAAACGCGCCGCCACTGATCGCCAGCCCTCCACTCCTCTCTTATCCCGCTCCGTTGTGGAAATACGTTCTGCCCTCGCCGAGGGTGCGTAATATCCTGAACTAAGGGATGTAATCGGGTACTAATGGCAAGTCGGCCGGATATCTCATCATTTCATTCCTCTCAACAACCCCGAGACGATAAATGTTTACGAGTTCCGGAGTACGCCAGTCATTGCGACAAGACATCTCCACTCCGTTATCGAAATGCAGTGTAAATACCTGATCATCCATCAATGCTTGCGAGGAAGATACGCCAATAAGTGGCCATAATACGTTTAAATCACCACTCCGCTCCCACATGTCAAACTCAATCAATACATCTGTGGAGGGTGGGGTCAATTTAAATTCTGAGAAGGCAATCGCGTGAGACGCGAAAAACATTCGAAGATACTGCAATTCGACAGATATCGAGACCAGCTCTTCTCCAATCTTATAGACCTTCATTTGTGTCATTGCGGATTCCTCTATACGAATAGGTTTATGGGGATGTTTGAATAGGTTTAAGAGGATTAACCGGATAGTGCGCAAAGTCTGATTTGTCCGGCACCGGCTTCCCAGTTACGGGAGAAATGGGTTGTCGCGATGCATTGAATACACGGAAATAGGGTAATCGAAGTCCCCGGGGGTGGCTCGGTGCTCGTCCAGTCCGCATTATACAACTGCGCAAACGCACCTGTGATGGCACCGTTGGCGAACTTGCCGGCGGAGAGGACGGAGGCTGTGCCGCCGGCGACAGCTGCGACGGCAGTGCGGGCTGCAACGTTCTCAGGCACACCATCGCCCGAGTGGCCCATGAGACCGGAGCTGTCCATGAGCAGGCTCGATCCAGCCGCGACTGCGCCGGTGAGCGCACCTGTTTCAAACGATCCGCCTTGCGCGACCGAGACCGCGCCGCCCACAACCGCGTGCAGGCCGACCTTGACCGCCGCAGCGATTGGATTGCCCGGTTTGCAATACCCCACGTGATCTGACCGATCGGCACGTACGCGCGCATCCTATAATAAAGATTGCGCAGCACGCATGCGGTGGAGCGAGCAATCCCGCTCCAGGCTCGCACGCCATCCGGCCCTTGTGCTTAAGAAGGTCTAATTGCGGTTCGAGTACGCATCAGTTCGTAAAGTTCGTCAGCGAGTTTCGGCGTATTCAGGATTTCGAGGTCGTCTCTGTTTACTATCTGCTTAGTCTGGGATTTCAGATGCTTTACCTGGAAATACTCGCGGATACCATCCAGCAATCGCGGCTGCGAGGTGAGTTGCCCTTCCAATGAGACCAGACCGGCAACATCGCCAATGAACGAACTCCCGTCTACAGGCATTTGCACGTTTTCAATTGTGCAGCCATCCTTACACCCGACAAACCGCAGCCTCGCGTTTTCAAACGAGACATCATGCAGTCCACTTCGTAGCGGCGAACCCAGCCAATTTATATAGGGGTATAATAATCCATGGCCGTTAAATTCAACGGCGTCAACGTCCCCGACAAAAGAGCAGTTCCAGAATCCTGCTGCCCAAAATCTGATCCTTCGCCAGTCGCGACCTTGGAAGCTGCAATTCTCGAATATGAGGTTTACGGGGCTGCATTCCGCGGTTTTCACACCGTCGAAAACGCAACGTCGCATTGTTGTCCCGAACACTCCCAGAAGGGCCCGGCGAAAATCCGCTCCGGAAAAATCACAATCTGTGTACTCGCATTTTTTGACGTAGAGTCTCACGAGATTGGCATTCTTGAAAGCGCAGTTCTCGAAACGGCAGGCGATGAATCTAGCGCGCGTCAAGTTGCTATACGAAAAATCGACGTTCTCGAACGTGGCATTCTCGAATGAGCGCCCATCGGCAGTGGCCCCCCGGAAATCAGCCGCACCGGTCGTTGTAAATCCAAACGGCGAGACGGAACAGAGATCGGAGTTCACCCCGCACCATCTAGCTTTAAGGAACTTGCCATCGGTTTGTGAGGCTTTCCGCATTGCGACTAATATATCTCCTTTCGCTTTGGATAGCATGTTGAGGGATTGGCTTGGCAGAATGTATCAAACTGTCTGCCAGTGATGATGTCAATTATTGCTCCCACGACACTCAACACGTTGGCCGCCTTAGACAGAGCACGAGACGTATTGATGTGGAAGAGATTCAAGCTACCATACTTCGCTACCTTCGTCGGCCACTGGCCGGTGGTGGTCATTTCATACCGGTAACCTGTAGCAGGGTCCGTCAAATCCACTCCTCCGTTTATTCTACCCGTCAACCGACCTAACAATGGATCATCTACTATCGCGTCGCGGACGGCCGCGTCGATATTGTAGCCTCGGTGCATTGCACGACGCCAAGGTTTGGTCTTTTGAGCAGCTAGCTGATCGTCAGAAAATGCCGCATCCCCTGCAGCATCGATTTTTTTTATGGCATCGTCGGCAACTGCCTGGAGCTTCTGCTGGACTTCATCAACTGCCTCCGCATTATACAGCTGCGCAAACGCGCCTGTTATTGCGCCGTTAGCGAACTTGCCACCTGCGAGGACGGAGGCGGTGCCGCCGGCAACGGCTGCAACGGCGGTGCGTTCCGCGATGTACTCGGGATTGCCGTCGCCCGAGTGGCCCATGACTCCGGATGAGTCCATGAGCAGGCTTGAACCTGCTGCGACTGCGCCGGTGAGCGCACCTGTTTCAAACGATCCGCCTTGCGCGACCGAGACCGCGCGGATGTGGGTGGGCATCCGAAGCGCAAACAAGATGTGCCGTTGGCGGAACCTGAGTTCGTGATCACCCGCCCGCGCTCCGATCGTCGCACATCCTTCCATGCGCGACGTGAATCGGCAGCGCAACGCAACGAGCGAGCTGCTCGCGGCCCCCCGCGCGCGCAGGCGCGCAAAACAGCAAG